>NZ_CBFIHX010000018.1:0-40211 GCF_965662505.1 Pseudomaricurvus sp.
ACAAGGTGAAGGCCTCAATCATCGCTCGTGGTACGCCCGGCTTTTCCGGTGCAGATTTGGCTAACCTGGTTAACGAGGCAGCGTTGTTTGCTGCTCGCTCCAACAAACGCTTGGTGACCATGGAGGAATTTGAGAAGGCTCGCGATAAGATCATGATGGGCGCAGAGCGCAAATCCATGGTGATGAGCGAGAAAGAGAAAGAAAATACGGCCTATCACGAGGCGGGTCATGCCATTGTTGGGCGCCTGGTTCCTGAGCACGATCCCGTGCACAAAGTAACCATTATCCCCCGTGGCCGCGCTTTGGGTGTGACTCAGTTTTTGCCGGAAGATGATAAATACAGCCTGAGCAAGCGGGCTATCGAGTCTCAGTTGTGCACGCTGTTTGGTGGTCGTATCGCCGAAGAGATGACGCTCGGGTTCGAAGGGGTCACCACCGGTGCTCAGAACGATATTGAGCGCGCAACCAGTCTGGCTCGCAGCATGGTAACCAAGTGGGGGCTGTCCGAGAAATTGGGCCCAATGCACTATGGTGAAGATGAAGGTGGCATGCCGGGGACTGGCGGGGCGCCGAATTATTCCGGAGCGACGTCCAAGACCATTGATGAAGAAGTGCGTCGCATTGTTGATCACTGCTACACCACGGCCGAGAATCTCCTCAGTGAGAACCGTGATATTCTCGAAGCAATGAAAGACGCCTTGATGGAGTATGAGACCATTGATGCCGAACAGGTTGATGACCTGATGGCCCGCAAAAAAGTTCGTCCGCCGCGCGATTGGCATGATGGCGACTTCAATGGGCAGGTTAAAGGTGATGACCTGGATGAGAAAAAAGATGATGATAAGGGTTCCAGTCCTATTGGTGGCCCGGCCAAGCATCATTAATTCTGTTTGAGAGACGGGGTCCAGCTTGCTGGGCCCCGTTTTTTTATGGCTGATCCCTTTTGGATCAGCTTGGCGTGAAGGTTGTAAGGTAGATAATGCCAGTATTGACTTGTGGTGATCGAACTCTGGATCTCTCCGAGCCCGTTGTGATGGGAATTATGAACGCCACACCGGACTCGTTCTCCGATGGTGGTCAGTTACTGCATCAGGGCCGGGTGGATCTGGATGCTGTGTTGGCCCGCGCAGAACAGATGGTAGATGATGGCGCTCTGATTCTGGATGTGGGTGGTGAGTCCACTCGCCCTGGAGCTTCCCCTGTCTCTGTGGATGAAGAATTACAGCGTGTGATTCCGGTGGTGGAAGCCATCGCCCGCGAGTTGGATGTGGTGATTTCGGTGGATACCAGCTCTCCCGAGGTGATGACGGCAGCGGCCGCAGCGGGAGCCGGGTTGCTGAATGATATACGCTCTTTTGAGAAGGCCGGGGCTTTGCAAGCTGCGGTAGCGTGTCAGTTGCCCGTTTGCATCATGCATATGCAAGGTGACCCACAGACGATGCAAGATAAGCCGGCCTATGATTCGGTTGTGGATGAGGTAATGGATTATCTGTTGTCGCGTGCAAGTCAATTGCAGGTGGCAGGCATAGCGAAAGAGCACATTCTGCTGGATCCTGGCTATGGATTTGGAAAAACACCCGCTCATAATCTGCAATTGATTAACCGATTGCCGGATGTGGTTGCGGCGGGCTTCCCTGTGTTGGCGGGGTTGTCGCGAAAGTCTGTGATTGGTTCTGTGCTGAATCGGAATGTCGATGATCGGTTGGCAGGGAGTATTTCTGCGGCTCTGTTGGCGGCTCAGGGTGGTGCTAAGATTCTTCGAGTCCATGACGTAGCGGAAACAGTGGATGCATTAAGGTTCTGGCGGGCCGTGACGTCTGCCCGGTAAAGGAAAGAAAAAATGATGAAGGAGTTGGGTGCACGTGACGCGTAAATATTTTGGTACAGACGGTATTCGTGGTCGTGTTGGCGATGGAGCCATTACGCCAGACTTTGTGTTGCGTCTGGGATGGGCTGCAGGTCAGGTGCTGGGTCGCCATTATGAAGGCAGAAAGCGTATTTTGATGGGCAAGGATACCCGTATATCCGGCTACATGTTCGAATCTGCTTTGCAGGCTGGATTGATCAATGCGGGCATTGATGTCGGTCTCCTCGGGCCAATGCCGACACCTGCCATTGCCTACCTGACTCGCACATTTCAGGCTCAGGCGGGGATTGTTATTAGTGCTTCACACAACCCCTATTACGATAATGGCATCAAGTTCTTCAGCGGTCAGGGCACGAAACTGCCCGACGAGATTGAGTTGGAAATTGAAGCTGAGCTTGATAAGCCTATGGTGACTGCGGGGCGTCTGGGGAAAGCCAAGCGCATTGATGATGCTGCGGGTCGCTATATCGAATTCTGTAAGGGGACTATGCCTTGGGGGTTTAGTCTGGCTGGGCTGAAGATTGTCCTGGATTGTGCCAATGGCGCAACCTACCACATTGCGCCCAGTGTGTTTCAGGAACTAGGGGCCGTTGTGGAGGTGATTGCGGCTGAGCCTGACGGCGAAAACATCAATCACGAATGTGGTTCCACCAAACCAGGTCGTTTGCAGGCGCGGGTGCTGGAGTCGGGAGCTGATCTTGGCATCGCCTTCGACGGTGACGGCGACCGCCTGGTGTTTGTGGATCACAAGGGTGAGCTGGTTGATGGTGATGAAATTCTTTATCTCATTGCGTCTTACCGCAAGCGGTCTGGCGGTGGTTGTCCGGGGGTTGTGGGTACCCTGATGAGTAATTTCGGTTTCGAGTTGGCGCTGCAAAAACTCGATATTCCGTTTGTCCGGGCAAAAGTGGGTGATCGTTATGTGCTCGAGCAGATGCATCAGCGTGGCTGGACTCTGGGCGGTGAAAACTCCGGGCACATTGTTTGTGGTGATGTGACGACCACGGGAGACGGTATTGTCGCTGCGTTGCAGGTGTTGTTGGCGCTTTCCGAAGATGGCGCCAATTTGAATGAATTAAAGCAGGGAATGCGCAAGTTGCCCCAGCATATGATTAATGTGCGAACCAGTGGCAAGGTCAGTCTTGACGGTAATAGCGAAATAGATGAAGCCGTTAAAGCTGCAGAAGCGGAGCTTGCTGGACGAGGCCGGGTACTTTTACGGCCTTCTGGCACAGAGCCTGTCGTGCGGGTGATGGTCGAGGGAGAGGAGCCGCCGCTGGTTGCTCGCCTGTCTGAAGAGTTGGCAGAGGTGGTGAAAACCGCCTTGACGTAGTGTCTGGGTGAAAAACCTGAATAAAAGTCCGGGAAATGCGTTCGGTATGGCGGATAAGGCGTTGTATCTTATACACTTATCCGCTAACATTTGCGCCCGTTTTGCCGAGAGGCAGTCAGCGTTTAGCTTGATGGAATAGGATTGATGCGACGACCACTAGTGGTAGCTAATTGGAAAATGAATGGAAGCTTCGCCAGTAATAGCGAACGGCTTCAGTCGTTTTTAGCGCTGTGGAAGGGAGTGCATCAGGCCGAGGTGGCCGTGTGTCCCCCGACGGTTTATTTGCCTCAGGCGGCCGAATTGTTGGCGCAGAGCAATGTGGGTATCGGTGCTCAAGACGTAAGTGCGGCTGATGAGGGTGCGTATACCGGCGAAATCTCAGCGGCTATGTTGGCGGATGTTGGGTGTCAATTTGCGCTGGTAGGCCACTCGGAGCGTCGTGAATATCATGCCGAAACCGATGTCATGGTTGCGAAAAAGTTTGTCGCAGCCCAAAGGCACAAGCTAACTCCCGTACTGTGTGTGGGCGAGACTCTCGCTCAGCGAGAGGCGGACGAAACCTTAGTGGTTGTTGGCGAGCAGTTGAAGGCGGTCGTGGATCTTGCGGGACGCAGTGCGATGAGTTCTGCTGTCGTGGCCTATGAGCCGGTTTGGGCGATAGGCACGGGTTTGACTGCCACGCCAGAGCAGGCTCAGGAAGTGCATGCTTATATTCGGGAGCAGTTGGGCTCGATTGGTGCAGGTGTCAGAATTGTGTATGGCGGTAGTGTGAAACCGTCGAATGCTGAGGAGCTATTTTCTCAGGACGATATTGATGGGGCGTTGGTAGGCGGTGCTTCATTAGTCAGTAACGATTTTTACAGTATCTGCCAGGCGGCAGAATAAAAGGCGAGATGATGGAAAAAATCATTCTAGTGGTGCATGTGTTGACAGCGTTGTCGATCATCGCCTTGATTTTATTGCAGCAGGGTAAAGGCGCAGAGGCTGGTGCTTCATTTGGCGCAGGCGCTTCACAAACCGTGTTCGGTAGTGCGGGCGGCGGCAATTTCTTTACTCGTGCTACTGCACTCTTGGCTGCAGTGTTTTTTGTGACCAGTTTTGGTTTGGCGGTCGTTGCCAAGCAGCAGGCGACTTCCGGTTTGGTTGACGGTATTCCTGTGGTTGAAGAGGCGGCTGATATTCCGGCGGCAGTCGATGTTGGTTCTGATGTGCCGCAGGGTGATATCCCTGCAGCCAATAGTGCGGCGGATGTACCTGAGGTTGATGGCGACGATGTGCCGGAGGGTGATCTTCCTGCTGAGCCAGAAGGTGAGGTGCCTCAGTAAGTTTGTAGAGAAAAGATTTGCCCAGGTGGTGGAATTGGTAGACACGCTATCTTGAGGGGGTAGTGGCTTCGGTCGTGCGGGTTCAAGTCCCGCTCTGGGCACCAATTGCAAAAAGGTCTGACAGCGATGTCAGGCCTTTTTTTGTCTTAGAGTCTGATTGTTGGATTGTTGGATTGTTGGATTGAGGCGCCGGTTTTGGGTGTCTGCGCGAGCGTAAGGGGCGGTGCTTGTGGTGTCAGATCTGTGATCTGGCGAGGCTGGGCTTTGGCGCGAAGGTCTTTTTACCTTTATTTCCAACTTATTGAAAAATAAAAGCAAATACCTGTTGACCACTCAAAGTCTCGTCCCTATAATGCGCGGCCTTGGTTAGGGAAACAGACCTAAACAAGTTGTTGATGCGGGGTGGAGCAGTCTGGTAGCTCGTCGGGCTCATAACCCGAAGGTCGTAGGTTCAAATCCTGCCCCCGCTACCAAATTTAAGGGTTTGGTGTTCTTTGCCGGACTCATGCGCTACAATTAGCGCAGCAGGAAAGCCCCTTTTAAGGGGCTTTTTCGTATCTGGCTTTCAGGGTTGGCGAAAAGCACGCCAGCAGCCTGTTTAGCGACAGGATAGTTGTTGATGGGCTTCGAGCCCATTTTTTGTTTCTACCTTTGTTCACAAGTGGTTGAGTTTTATGGCATCCAAGCATGACCAGTTAACCGAGCTGCTGGCGCCTGTGGTTGAGTCCCTGGGCTGTGAGTTGTGGGGGCTGGAATATTTCTCTCAAGGGCGACACAGCACTTTGAGGCTTTATATAGAGCACCCGGACGGTGTCGGTCTGGAAGAGTGTGAGAAAGTCAGTCGCCAGGTCAGCAGTGTGATGGATGTTGAAGATCCGATTGCCGGAGAGTACACCCTGGAGGTGTCGTCGCCTGGAATGGATCGCCCTCTGTACACTCTGGAGCAATTTACCCGTTATGTTGGAGAGCAGGTGTCCGTTAAGCTGCGTTCGGCGTTTGATGGGCGTAGAAAGTTCAGCGGTTTGTTGCGCGGCGTCGAAGGTGACGACGTGCTGGTGGTTGTGGACGAGCATGAATATATGCTGCCCATCGAAATGATCGAAAAAGCTAACATTATTCCCCGTTTTTAGGGATGCACCAGGTGCAGGTAAACGAGGCATACTCATGAGTAAAGAAATATTGCTGGTCGCGGATGCGGTATCAAACGAAAAGGGTGTTGATAAAGGCATCATTTTTGAAGCTATCGAGTTGGCTTTGGCCGCCGCGACAAAAAAACGTTACGACGAAGACGCTGATATTGAAGTCGTGATTGACCGCAAAACCGGTGACTATGTGACTACTCGTCGCTGGGAAGTGGTGGACGATGAGACTTTGGCTCTGCTGGGCACCCAGTTCACTACCGAAGAAGCTTTTGAGAAAGATGAGAGCCTTAAAGTTGGCGATGTCTACGAAGAAGTTGTAGAGAATGTCGAATTTGGTCGTATCGCAGCACAGACCGCCAAGCAGGTTATCGTTCAGAAAGTTCGCGAAGCCGAGCGTCAGCAAATTGTTGAGCTGTACCGTGATCGCGTTGGTGAGTTGATCAGCGGCACGGTTAAAAAAGTAACTCGTGACAGCATCATTGTTGATATGGGTAACAACGCCGAGGGCTTGTTGCCACGTGATCAGTTGGTTGGTCGCGAGGTCTTCCGTATGGGTGATCGTGTTCGTGCTCTATTGTTGGATGTGCGTACTGAATTGCGCGGCCCGCAGTTGTTCCTGAGCCGTTCCTGCCCGGAAATGCTGATCGAACTGTTTAAAATAGAAGTGCCGGAAATATCCGAGCAGGTTATTGAGCTAAAAGCCGCTGCCCGTGATCCCGGCTCTCGCGCCAAAATCGCTGTGTACACTAACGATGGCCGCATCGACCCGGTAGGGGCTTGTGTGGGCATGCGTGGTTCGCGTGTTCAGGCAGTTTCCAACGAGCTGGGTGGCGAGCGTATTGACATCATCCTCTGGGATCACAACGTTGCCCAGTTTGTGATTAACGCCATGGCGCCTGCCGAGATTGAATCCATCGTCGTAGATGAAGACGCAGGTTCAATGGATGTGGCAGTTGATGAAGACAATCTGGCGCAAGCCATTGGTCGCAGCGGTCAGAACGTCCGTCTGGCCAGTGAGCTGACTCAGTGGGAAATCAACGTCATGAGCGTTGAAGACTGGCAGGCCAAGCAGGAAGAAGAGTCTGGCAGTTATATGGAAGTCTTTATGGATGCGCTTGATATCGATGAAGACGTTGCCGGTGTTTTGGTGGATGAAGGTTTCACCTCACTGGAAGAAATTGCTTATGTACCCGTCGAAGAAATGTTGGGTATTGATGGTTTTGATGAAGAGATTGCCGAAGAGTTGCGTTCGCGTGCGAAAGACGCATTGCTGACCCAGGCTCTGGCTTCAGAAGAACAGTTGGAAAATGCAGAGCCTGCAGATGACCTGTTGACAATGGAAGGCATGGATAAGCATTTGGCTTTCCTGTTGGCCAGCCGCGGTATCATCACTATGGATGATTTAGCGGAGCAGGCTGTAGACGACCTGCTGGATGTGGAAGGTCTCGACGAAACGCGTGCGGCTGCATTGATTATGAAGGCTCGCGAGCCGTGGTTTGCTGAAGAGCAACACGAGGCTGGTGAGTAACACGAGGATTGGGGAGATATCATGGCAGAAGTAACAGTTAGCGAACTCGCTAAATCGGTAGGCACGTCGGAAGACCGTTTGCTCAAGCAGATGGCTGAAGCCGGCTTGGCACACACCAGCGTCGATGCCGTTGTATCCGATGAAGAGAAGCAGACGTTGTTGGCCTTTTTGAAGACCAGCCACGGTGAGTCGAGCGAAGCAGCGCCTAAAAAGATCACACTCAAGCGCAAAACCACCACTACACTGAAAACCGGTAGTGGCAGTGGTCGTAAAACGGTCAATGTTGAAGTCCGCAAAAAACGTACGTATGTAAAGCGTGATTCTGAAGAGCAGGTTGCCGACGCCCCGAAAGTGGACGCAGCTGAAGAGCCAGAAGTGGTTTCCCAATCTGATGTTGCCGAAACGCCAGTCGTGGAAGAAGTGTCAACTCCAGTAGTCGAGACTAAAGAAGAAGTGACCGAGGCCGAAGCGCCTGCGGAGACTGCAGTCACTGATACAGCCTCTGAACCTGTTGCTGAAACGCCGAAAACCACTCCAAGTAGCTTGGTCGATGATGCTGAAGAAAAACGCATTGCCGCCATGGCTGCGCGTCGCAAGGCCGAGGAAGAAGAGCGCCAGGCTAAACGCAAAAAAGCAGAATCACAAACTTCCAAAGACGCTGCCAAGCCTCAGTTGAGCGAAGCTGAAATGCGTGCCGAAGCCGAAGCCAATGCGCTGAAAGCACAGCAGGAAGAAGAGAAAGGCAAGCACGGCAAGAAGAAAGAAAAGCATATTGTCGATGACGATGCTGAAGAGTTGCCGCGTAAAAAAGCTGCCAAGCCTATTAAAGGTGTAGGGCCGAAGAAGAAAACCAACAAAGTTGCTCTGCTGAGTGAGTTGGACGAAGAAGAAACAGGAGGCTCTGCAAGGCGTCGCAAGGGCTCTCGTCCTTCCATTAAATTGACCAACAAACACGGTTTTAAACGGCCGACAGGAAAAATTGTGCACGATGTCCCCGTCCCGGAAAATATAACCGTCTCTGATCTCGCCCAGCGTATGAACATCAAGGGTGGTGAGCTGGTTAAGACACTGATGAAGATGGGCATTATGGCCACCATCAATCAGGCTTTGGATCAGGAGACGTCTCAGTTGCTGGTTGAAGAGTTGGGTCATAACCCGGTTCTGGTGACTGGTAACGAGAAAGAGGAAGCTCTGGAAGAATCCATTGTTTCCGAAGGTGAAATGAAGTCCCGTGCTCCGGTTGTGACCGTAATGGGGCACGTTGACCACGGCAAAACGTCTCTGCTGGATTACATCCGCAACACCAAGGTTGTGAGTGGCGAAGCGGGCGGTATTACCCAGCACATTGGTGCTTACCGTGTGAAAACGGATAAAGGCGAGATCGCCTTCCTGGATACTCCAGGACACGCCGCATTTACCTCTATGCGTGCTCGCGGTGCTCAGTGTACCGATGTGGTGATTCTGGTTGTTGCCGCAGATGATGGCGTTATGCCACAGACTGAAGAGGCTGTTCAGCACGCTCGTGCAGCGGGCGTTCCTCTCGTTATTGCTGTGAACAAGTGCGATAAAGAATCCGCTGATCCGGATCGTGTTAAAAACGAATTGGCAGCCAAGGACGTGATCCCGGAAGAGTGGGGTGGTGATGTTCAGTTCATTAACGTATCGGCGCATACCGGCGAAGGTATTGATGCGCTGCTGGAAGCCGTATCTTTGCAAGCAGAGCTGTTGGAGCTGCAAGCGCCAGTGGGCGTTCCTGCTCGCGGTGTTGTGATTGAGTCCCGTATGGACAAAGGTCGCGGTGTCGTAGCAACGGTTCTGGTTCAGGCTGGTGAGCTGAATAAAGGCGACATCATTCTGGCCGGTGAAAGCTATGGCCGTGTGCGCGCCATGACCAATGAACTGGGCAAATCTATTACCGAAGCGGGTCCATCTACCCCAGTAGAAATTCTGGGTCTGGATGCAGCTCCAAATGCTGGTGACGAGTTTGTGGTTGCACCTAACGAGCGTAAGGCTCGTGAAGTGGCTGAGCACCGTGCCGACAGAGCCCGTCAGGATCGTCAGCAGCGTCAGCAAGCGGCCAAACTGGAAAACATGTTTGCCAATATGGGCGCCAACGAGCAGAAAATCCTGCCAATCGTTTTGAAGACCGATGTGCGTGGTTCACTCGAAGCCATTCAGTCTGCGTTGATGGATATCGGTAACGAAGAAGTTCAGGTTAATGTGATCGTATCCGGTGTCGGTGGTATTACCGAAAACGACATCAACCTGGCCCTGTCTTCCGGTGCTATTGCCATTGGCTTTAACGTTCGTGCCGATGGTTCTGCCCGTAAACTGGCGGAAGCCGAGTCTGTCGAAATTCGCTACTACAGCATTATTTATCAGCTGTTGGATGATGTGAAAGACGCACTGGCGGGTATGCTGGATCCGGAACGTGTAGAAGAGATTGTCGGTATCGCCGATGTTCGCGAAGTGTTCCGTTCACCGAAGTTTGGACAGGTCGCCGGTTGTATGGTTACCGAAGGTACCGTATATCGCAACAAGCCAATCCGTGTACTGCGTGAGAACGTGGTGATCTACGAAGGTGAGCTTGAGTCACTGCGTCGTTTCAAAGACGATGTGAACGAAGTTCGCAACGGTGTCGAGTGTGGTATCGGTGTTAAAGACTACGACGTAAAAGTCGGTGATCAAATCGAAGTGTTTGATGTCAAAGAGGTTGCGCGCGAACTGTAACAGTCCGCGAGCTTCCGATTTTTGGATGAGCGAGTCGTCGTAGGGCGTCTCGCTTTTCTGCCCTGTGTAAGGTTGATTTAGGCGCGTGTCGCCAAGGTAAAAGCAGATTGTATGGCAAGAGAATTTAAGCGTACTGATCGTCTCGGAGACGCAGTCCAGCGTATTCTGGCTCAGCTGATTCAAGTGGAAGTGCGTGATCCGCGTATTGGAATGGTCAACATCAACGATGTTGTTGTCAGTCGCGATCTGTCTTTTGCGCGAGTTTATGTCACGTTCGTGGGCAAGGATACTGAAGAGGCCTGCCTGGAAGCCGCCGAAGCTTTGAATAAAGCCAGCGGCTTTTTGCGTTCACAGTTGGCGAAAGAGCTGAATATCCGCACCACTCCGCGGCTGCAGTTTATTTATGACAAGACCTCAGTTCAGGGGCAACACTTGTCGCAGCTGATCGACAAGGCCGTGCGTCAGGATCAAAGTACGAAGTCTCAGGGCGATGCATCCAGTGACGATGCCGCCACTGACGACAATTCCGGGGTATAGCTTTGGGTCGCAGAAGAAAAGGTCGCCCGGTCAGTGGTGTACTGTTGTTGAATAAGCCCTCTGGCATGACCTCCAATGATGCCCTTCAGCAGGCGAAGCGTCTGTTTTATGTGGCTAAAGCCGGTCATACCGGCAGTCTGGATCCGCTGGCTACCGGGGTTTTGCCGCTGTGTTTTGGTGAGGCAACCAAGTTTTCCCAGTTTCTGCTGGATGCGGATAAACGCTACCGCACTACCTATCGACTGGGCGCCTTTACGACCACCGGCGATGCCGATGGTGAGTTGCTGGAGCAGGTGAGCGCCGCGCACATTACTCGCGAACAGGTATTGCAAGAGCTGGACGTGTTCAGGGGCGATATCGAGCAGGTGCCGCCCATGTACTCCGCCCTCAAGCACAATGGTGAGCCGCTGTATAAGTTGGCTCGACAGGGCATCGAAATTGAACGTCCTGCCAGGCCCGTAACCATCTATAGTATAGAATTACTGGATTTTCGCACCGGGGAGCAGGCCGAGGTGGATCTGGATATCCGCTGCAGCAAAGGCACTTATATTCGCTCTATCGCCGAAGATTTAGGCAAGGCGTTGGGCTGTGGTGCTCATGTGGCCGTACTGCACCGCTCGGAATCGGGACCGTTCGTCGAGTCAGCTACAGTTTCACTGGATGAATTACGCGAAGAGCGGGGTGAAGGTTTGGCAGAACAGCTGGATCATCACCTGTTACCGACGGATTCTCCGGTACAGGCGCTGGCATCTATGGCGCTTGAAGACACGTCCGCATACTACTTTCGCCTGGGCAATCCCGTGATGGACCCCCAGGTCTATCGCATTGGTGACGAAGGTGATATGGTGCGCGTCTTCGCCGAAAATGGTGATTTTTTAGGCATTGGTGTCCTTGATGACGAAGGTCGTGTGGCACCAAAGCGTTTGGTGGTGCAACCTGCCGGGGAGTGATGGCTCGTAAGTCACCCAGAGGTTGCCGCCCAGAATTGGTTCATAGGTACTGTTAATCAGTGTTTATGAGTTAATAGCTAGCCGTTCTGTAAATATGCACGGGACGGGCTGGATTTTTTTTAAGCATATTATTATGAGGAAAAGACTATGGCACTGAGTGCTGCGCAAAAAGCTGAAATCGTAAAAGACTTTCAACAAGCCGAAGGTGATACCGGATCTCCAGAAGTGCAAGTTGCTTTGTTGACCTTCAACATCAACAAGCTGCAAGGTCACTTCGCTGATCATAAGCAGGATCACCACTCACGCCGCGGCCTGATCCGCATGGTAAACCAGCGTCGTAAGCTGCTGGACTACCTGAAGGGTAAGGACGTTAGTCGCTATGCTGCTCTGATCCAGAAACTGGGTCTGCGTCGCTAAGTGACCGGAAGTGCCCGCTTATGCGGGCACTTTTTTATTTTCCAACAGCGTTTTTCGGTCGGATTGGCAATTTGCCAGTTAGTGCCTGAAAATGTTGTGCAGAATTCTCTAGGTGTCTGGCTCGCTGATAAACAGCTTGTTTCGAGACGAACCAGCCCTGTTGAAGCTGTGTTAATGCGTAGATGTCGATGTCGAGACCGGTGACCCGACTTGTTGGTTACATTGTTAAAGGTGAAGCATTGGATTGGCTGCAACACGGTGCACTAAATTCAGAACAGATTTCAGGCTGGCTGAAGAGTCAGCACAGGTGTCCGTTTAGAATTTAGATTAAGAAAGTTTGAACGAAAAAACACATAGAAAGTAAACGTAAGTTAAGAAATATAAGGAAAATGTCGTGAATCCCGTCATTAAAACCTTTCAATACGGAAGCGATACCGTCACTCTGGAAACTGGCCGCATAGCGCGTCAGGCCACCGGAGCTGTGATGGTTACCATCGGCGATACTCAAGTACTGACTACTGTAGTAGGCGCCAAAAGTGCAAAAGAAGGCCAGGACTTCTTCCCACTGTCTGTTCATTACATCGAAAAAGCCTACGCTGCGGGTAAAATTCCCGGTGGCTTCTTCAAGCGTGAAGGCCGTCCGAGTGAAAAAGAAACTCTGACTTCTCGTCTGATCGATCGCCCGATTCGTCCACTGTTTCCTAACGGTTACATGAACGAAGTTCAGGTGGTTTGTACCGTTATGTCCGCCGATAAAAACGTCGATCCGGATATTGCTGCCATGATCGGTACTTCAGCGGCTCTGGCTATCTCAGGTATTCCATTCAAAGGTCCAATCGGCGCTGCTCGCGTTGGTTACAGCCAGCAAGACGGTTACCTGCTGAACCCAGGCTACGACGTACTGGCTGAATCTGAGCTGGACATGGTTGTTGCCGGTACTCAGGACGCCGTTCTGATGGTTGAATCCGAAGCCAGCGAGCTGCCGGAAGACATCATGCTGGGCGCGGTTCTGTACGCTCACCAAGAGCTGCAAGCGGTTGTTCAGGCAGTTAACGAACTGGCCAAAGACGCTGCCAAGCCCGCTTGGGAATGGACTGCTGAGCCAGAGAAAACTGAACTGAAAGCTGCGGTTACCGAAGCGTTTGGTGCACAAATTAAAGAAGCCTACAAAGTCACTGATAAAATGCAGCGCTACGCCCGTCTGGGTGAGCTGCGTGATGCCGCCGTTGCCCAGTTGTCTAACGACACGGTCAGCAGCGATGACGTGAAAGGCGTATTCAGCAAGCTGGAGAAGCAAACCGTTCGTCAGAGCGTTGTTGCAGGTGAGCCACGTATCGACGGTCGTGACACCAAGACTGTACGTCCTATCCAGGTTGAAGTGGGCACTCTGCCAAAAACTCACGGTTCTGCACTGTTTACCCGTGGTGAAACTCAGGCCATCGTTGTCGCGACTCTGGGTTCTGCCCGTGATGCACAGATGATCGATGCGCTGGAAGGTTCACGTCGCGATCCATTCATGCTGCACTACAACTTCCCTCCTTACTCTGTGGGTGAAGCGGGTCGTATGGGTGGTACGGGTCGTCGTGAGATTGGTCACGGTCGTCTGGCTCGTCGTGGTGTTGCTGCGGTTCTGCCAAAAGAAGACGAGTTCCCGTACTCTATTCGTGTGGTCAGTGAAATTACCGAATCCAACGGTTCGTCCTCCATGGCGTCCGTGTGTGGTTCATCTCTGGCTCTGATGGACGCCGGTGTACCTCTGAAAGCCCCTGTAGCCGGTATTGCTATGGGTCTGGTGAAAGAAGACAACGGCTTTGCGGTTCTGACTGACATTCTGGGTGATGAAGACCACCTGGGTGACATGGACTTTAAAGTGGCCGGTACTTCCGACGGTATTACTGCTCTGCAGATGGATATCAAGATCGAAGGTATCACCGAAGAGATCATGGAAATCGCTCTGCAACAGGCCTTACAGGCTCGTCTGCACATCCTGGCTGAGATGAACAAGGTTCTTGATAAGTCTCGTGACGGTGTTGCGTCTACCGCACCACAGTTCGAAACCATCAAGGTTCATCCTGACAAGATCCGCGACATCATCGGTAAAGGTGGTGCGACCATCCGTTCCATTACCGAAGAAACCGGTGCGTCTGTTGATATCAACGATGATGGCGTTGTGAAGATCTACGGTGAAAGCACCGAGTCTCTGCAAGCTGCTCTGGATCGTATCGGTGAGATCACTGCGGAAGCTGAGATCGGTGAAATCTACGAAGGTAAAGTGGTTCGCATCGTAGACTTCGGCGCATTCGTTAACTTCCTGCCAGGTAAAGATGGTCTGGTGCACATTTCACAGATCGCTGAAGAGCGTGTGAACAGTGTGACTGACTACCTGAGCGAAGGTCAGATGGTGCGTGTGAAGTGTCTGGACGTGGATCAGCGCGGTCGTATCAAGCTGTCCATCAAAGAGGCTCTTCGCGATGAAGCGCCTGCGGAAGAGGCTCCTGCAGAAGCACCTGCTGAGGCCCCAGCCGACGATTCCACTGAGAAGTAATTCTTAGTTGGAATGAAAAAAGCCCGCTTATAGCGGGCTTTTTTGTGTCTGTTGCTTTTGTTTTTCTTGTTTTTATTCTGGTCTTGTCTTCATCACCGTTGCCGGAAGTTATCTCCGGAAGACCACCGTCCGGTGCCCGTTTAACAGAACCCTTTGTTCCGCGTGCCAGCGCACGGCACGAAACAGCACAACACTCTCGATATCATGACCGATCTCTACCAGCTCTTCGGGCGTATTGCTGTGTGAGACACGTTCCACTTCCTGTTCGATGATCGGCCCCTCATCCAGGTCCGAGGTGACGAAGTGAGCGGTGGCACCGATCAGCTTCACGCCGCGGTCATAAGCCTGGTGGTAAGGCTTGGCGCCTTTAAAGCCTGGTAGAAATGAGTGGTGAATATTGATGGCCCGTCCAGACAGTTCTTCGCATAGCTCGTTGGACAGGATTTGCATGTAGCGCGCCAGAACCAGCAAATCAGCTTTGGTGTCACTCATGACTTTCAGTATCTGAGCTTCCTGCTGCGCTTTGGTCTCCGGTGTCACTGGCAGGTGGTGATAGGGCACGTTATACCATTCCACCAGATCACGCATGTCGTTGTGATTGGAGACAACGGCAACGATGTCCACGGGCAGAGTACCCGCCTTCCATTTGTGCAGCAGGTTGTTGAGGCAATGTCCCCAGCGGGACTCGGCGATCACAACCTTGGGTTTGACCTCAAGATTGCGAATCTGCCAACACATCTGCTCAGTGCCACTGAGCTGTGTGAATTCGTTTTTTAATGTCTCTATTGGTGTCGCCTGATCGTTGACCGGCGCCAGCTCCGTGCGCATAAAAAAGCGTCTTTCCTGACGGTCTTCGAATTGGGAGGACTCTTCAATGTTGTAGTTGTGCTGCGCGAGAAAAGCGGTGACATCGGCAACAATGCCGTGCCGATCAGGGCAGCTCAGAGTGAGAACCAGGCGTTGTGTCATGGAGAGATAATCTTAATCAGGTCAGTCAGTGGGGATACGGAACGTTAATTGAGGCGAACCGGATGATAACGAGTGTAGTGTACAGAGGTGTTACCTTAGCATGACTGCCATATTTGATCATAATCTTTCGCCGTATTGTCTTTTTTCATCCCTTGGCGTGCCGCAATCAGAGCGTTTAATAACACTCAACCAACGACGGTTCTGGGCGCAAGCGCAGTGAGAATTGTTATTAATCCCTACAAGGAATCAAGTCAATGAAAAAGATGATTGTAATGACCGTAGTGTGTGCAGTTTCGTCAATGGGCACATTAGCCCGTGCCGACAGCGCAACTTCACCCTATACTGAATTAAAGCAGGGAACCGCCTTCACCGCATCCGCAGTAGCGGGTGCGGTATTGGGCGGCCCAGTCGGGATGATTTTGGGAGCGTTGGGCGGCGCCTATGTAGGTGACCAGCTAAAACAAGCGGATGAGGTAACGGATATGAGTGAATCATTGGCAACAGCCCAGGCAGAAGTAGAGCGGTTGCATCAGCAGCTTGCATACAGTCAGCAGAAAAGTGAGGACTTACAACAGCTGGCCGTGGAAGCACTGGATCTTAAGGTTCTGTTCCGTACAGGATCGGACACCCTCACCGAGCACGGCCAGCAGCGGGTTAAAGAGTTGGCAACTTTGTTGAAGAACCACCCCAAATTGCGTGTGCGTCTGGACGGTTATGCCGATCCTCGGGGAACCGACGAGTACAACAACGTGTTGTCCCACTATCGTGCTGAATCAGTCAAAGAAGCCTTGATTGCAGCCGGAGTTAAGGAACGCCGTATCGAGGCTTACAGTCACGGTTCCAGTAACTCCCGAGCCAAGCGCGGTGACTTGCAGGCTTACGCCGCTGAGCGCAGAGTCGTCATTGATGTGATGATGGCCGGGGATGCCGAGGGGTTTGTGATGTCAGATGTGGTTCGGGGTCGATGATGCGTTAATCCTGCTGTCATATCTTATGAACCCGGCCTCAGAGCCGGGTTTTTCGTTTTAGCGGTTCTGTTTTATCGGGCCTGTACGTATCCGTGAATACTTAGCCTGAATTTCGGGTTTACAGCGCCATTGTCGGCGGTTTGATTTATACTCTCCCCGTTTATCATCTATCCTCAAAACTGACCCCACGAGTACGAAAAATGGAACCGCTGTCGGATAACGTCGAAGAAAACCTGGATCGCTTTATTGTCGAGGCAATGGAGACCGGATGTGTTTGGGCTCTGGAAGGTCCGGAAGGCTTTGCCTTATGCCCCTCGGAAAGCAGTGATGACATCGACGTCATGCCTTTCTGGTCACAGCCCGAGTTCGCGCAGGCGGTCTGTATCGAAGAGTGGTCTATTTACAAGCCGGTTCCGGTCGCTCTGGAAGAGTTTCTGGATGAGTGGGTTGATGGTATGCACACCGATGTGGTTTTGGTGGGCGTCAACTGGACTGAAGAGCTGGACGGTATCGAAATGGAGCCTCTGGATCTGGCAGAAGAATTCGACAGTGAAATGGGCTGATAGCAGATCTGAACAGCATGTTTGACGCATCTTTTTCTGCTTGAGGCGCTTCAGGCATCACCGTTTGAATAACAAACACTGATCGTCATCATCAACTTATTTTGATGTACAAGCGTTACGCCGAGTTGCATATTCCGCTTCACAACAACCCCAAAGTGGAGTGAGGAAAGTGTCAAAAACTCGTAGTAGCCATGATGACGAGCTGTTTGAATCCGACGGTGACTTTGAATGCGAAATTCGTGAAACCCATTACGAAAGACGAGAGAAAAACCGCCGTCAGACAGCCATTCGTCGCAGAATGGAAGACAAGCTGGAGCGACGTCGCATGTCTGAGCAGTTGGGCATGTATCTTGACGATCATGACCTCGACGACGGTTGCCCTGATGAATTACTTTACGATCGCCCGTCTTATTCGAGGGAGTTTCGCGGCTGATCAATCAGGCTGTGTAGGGTTAATCAAACCGAATGGGGCTGATTTCACGGTTCAAGTGTTAGCAGCTCCAGAATGCCGGCCAGGTGTTTCGTCTTTTCGGTCCCGCTGCGAAACACTGCGTAAATGTCTCTCGAAAATGATGGGCTTCCCGCCACTGGAATCAGTTGCTCAGAAGCTTCACTGGTCAATAGCGCCTGTGGCAGATAGGCCGAACCTTGTTGCTGGCGAATAAACGATTCGGCAATGCTGGCCATATTGGTGTGGAGAGCGGGCGCAGGCAAGTCGGCGAATTTTTTCGCGTGAAACAGGCTAAAAGCGGTGCCCCAGTCAACGTACACATAGTTTGATTGCAAGGCCTCTTTCGTGGAAGTGCCCTCTTGGGTCGAAACCAGTTTTAGGGTGAATTTTCCCAGAGGTCGGGCGGTGAAATCCGTCAATTCTACGGGATCAAACAACAAGGCCAGATCAATAATCCCTTCCTGCAACAACTTGACCAACTCTTCTGCCGAATGAGCTTCCGCTCTGAGCGCCAGCTCCGGGTGATTTTGTTGGATATTGGCGAGCTTATCTTGCAATAAAAAGCGCCAGAGGCCGGCCGTGGTGCCGACGCTGAGCTGGTGCTTCTGTTCCTGTTTCAGGGCCACTTCCTGCCGTGCCCGCGACCAGGCTGTCAACATGGTCTCGGCGTGTGGCAGCAGTCGCTCACCTTCGGGGGTCAGCTGAATGTTGTTGCGGGCTCTGACAAACAGGTTAACCCCCAGAGATTCCTCCAGTTGCTTGATTCGGGCGCTGACAGCTGCCTGGGTCAGGTAGAGGTTTTCGGAGGCCTTACCGAAATGTCGGGTCTTGTTCACTTCCAGAAAGGTTTTGAATAACTCAATGTCCATATCAATCCCTATGGGTCGCTCTGAGTGGTGTTAACCGGGGTTAGTGAGTGCTGGTTGCTGTCGGTGCAGGAGATGGTCGACTATGGTTAGGGTTGTCGCGTAGCTCATTCATGCAGTCGTTGAGGTAGTTCTGTAGTGTGTGTTTTGGAATCTGATCCTCCTCGGCCCACTGCAGACAGGTTTCTTCCGTCTGTTTCGGTGTGTAGGAAGGCGTTTGCTCATCCTTTGTGCCCTGAGTGCTGCTGCAGCCGGTCGCAGCCAGTGCCAGGCTTGAAATAAGTAACAGACGGCGGAGAGATAGGGCTGACAGAGGGAAGACGAACAACATTGGAAGGTATCTCATCGTTGGGGCGGACCTTTTTCGGTGGCTGTACTTGAGAGACAGAGACGATATATGCCGCCGATTGTATCCCTGAAGTTCAGACGTCGGAACAGCCGTGGCGAAATTTTTGTTAATTTCCATGGCGTTAGTGGTTTAGCCGGTTTGTAGCCGGACTTTTGCATAAAACCGCAAGTGTATTCAGAAAGGCTTGTGTTTAGAGCGACAGGTATTCAGAGCGACAGGTATTGAGAACGACTATAGTCGTTACAGGTAAGGTGATCGGGGCTTTCGCCAAGTATTTGGTGATCATAGGCCAAAACGGGTTCGGATCACGGCTGATGGCCGTGTCCGTATTGTTGTATTCAGATTGTATCGCAGAGGAGAAAATAATGAGAGTGGCCATATTATCCAGAAACCCCAATTTGTATTCCACACGTCGTTTAAAGGAGGCGGGTGAGGAGAGAGGCCATGAGGTGGATGTGATCGACACGTTACATTGCTATATGGATATTACCCAAAGTCGATCGGCAGTGCGTTACCTCGGTGAAGAGTTACCGTACTATGATGCCGTAATTCCAAGAATTGGAGCGTCGATCACTTTTTATGGCGCAGCGGTTGTGCGTCAGTTTGAGATGATGGGAACCTTTACCGTCAATGAGTCGGTGGCCATCAGTCGCTCCCGCGACAAGTTGCGCTCCTTACAATTACTGTCTCGCAAAGGCGTTGGCTTGCCGCGCACGGGTTTTGCGAACAGGCCAGATAACATTAAGGATTTGATTAAAAATGTCGGCGGCGCGCCGCTGGTTATTAAATTGCTGGAAGGCACTCAGGGCATTGGTGTGGTGCTGGCCGATACCAATAAAAACGCAGAAAGTATTATTGAGGCGTTTATGGGGCTGAAAGCAGATATTTTAGTGCAGGAATTTATTAAGGAAGCCGGTGGGGCAGACATTCGCTGTTTTGTAGTGGGCGGCAAAGTTGTCGCGGCTATGAAGCGTCAGGGGGCAGAGGGAGAATTTCGCTCTAATTTGCACCGAGGCGGCTCAGCAAAATTGGTTAAATTGTCGAAGGAAGAGAGAGCAACTGCAGTCAATGCAGCCAAAGTGATGGGGCTGAATGTGTGTGGTGTTGATATTTTACAAGCGAATGATGGGCCGGTGGTGATGGAGGTGAATTCCTCACCGGGTCTGGAAGGGATTGAAGCCGCGACCAATAAAGATGTGGCATCGCTGATTTTCAGCTTTATCGAAAAGCAAGCTAAGCCTAATAATACAAGAACGAAAGGTACAGGTTAAACGTCGATGGAAAAACTGGTTATTGATGGAACGGAAATTAAACCGGGCTCGTGGGTACAAATTGAAATGCCCGTTGCCAAGTTGTACACGGATACAGATATCAGCATGCCGATTCAGGTCATGCGAGCCAAAAAAGATGGACCCACGGTGTTTGTGTCAGCGGCGGTGCACGGCGATGAATTGAATGGCATTGAGATTATTCGTCGTCTGATCCGCTTAAAAACTCTGAAGCTGACTAGGGGAACATTGATATTGGTCCCGATGGTGAATGTGTATGGCGTTTTAAGTCAAAGTCGATACATGCCGGATCGTCGGGATTTAAATCGTTCTTTTCCGGGGTCTTTGCACGGTTCGCTAGCGGGTCGTGTTGCCGATAAGTTTCTCCGCGAAATCGTCAATCATTGTGACTACGGCATTGATCTGCACACGGGAGCCATTCATCGCTCTAACCTGCCCCAGATACGAGCTGATTTGGATGATGAACTGACGCGTGGACTGGCGGATGTGTTCGGCGTTCCGGTACTGCTCAACTCTAATTTGCGTGACGGCTCTCTGCGTCAATCAGCGCTGGAAGCGGGTGTTCGGATTTTATTGTATGAGGCTGGTGAGGCTCTGAGGTTTGATGAGCTGTCCATTCGGGCAGGTGTTAAAGGGGTTATGAATGTGCTGGCTCATCTTGGGATGGTTCGAAAACGTGCTGGCAGCCGTGGCAAGAAAACGCTGCGACCTTTTGAGGCCAACAACAGCTCCTGGGTTCGGGCTACGTGCAGCGGCATTGTGCTGGATATCAAGCACCTGGGTGATGCGGTGCAGAAAGGAGATGTACTGGCAGAGATTGGCAGCCCGTTTGGAAAGGTGATGGGGACTGTGACGGCAAATCGATCGGGTATCATCATCGGTCAGCAGAATATTCCCTTGGTGCAAGAGGGGGATGCCATGTTTCACATTGCGTATTTCTCAGAAGATGATGACAAGATCGCGGAGCGTATCGAGTTTATGCAAGATGACCTGTTGCCGGAGGAGGACGGGGCATCTGTTGAAGATGCCTGATTCGCTGTTAGCGGTTGTCCATGCAGGCTGAATGCGGTGAGTGGTTTTAGTGACGTTGTAAACAGTTCTAGAACCACTGCTTCCGTTTGAAAAAAGTGATCAGGCCGGTAGAAATGATGAGCATGGCTGTAATCAGGACAAAGTAAGCGTACTTGTACTGCAGTTCAGGAATATATTCAAAGTTCATACCGTAAATGCCGGCCAGAAAGCTCAGGGGTACAAACACAGCGGTAATCACCGTCAGTACTCGCATGGTGTTATTCAATTGGTGAGAGGTGATGGAAATATAGCTGTCGATAAGGTCGCTGCAAATGTCGTAGTGCATCTGAGTCAAACTGTGCAGTCTTTCGAAACGATCATCCACATCGTTAATCAAGTGTTCGCTTTCTTCCATCGGGAAGGGCGCTGGCGAGTTTTGATAATCTTTTAACTGCTGGGAGATGCTTAAATGATAGTTAAAAACTCGTTTAACTTTAATCAGTCGTGACTTGTAGAGTGCCAGCTCGGTGAGCGCATTTTCGCCGAAGCCCTCTTGAATCTGATCTTCTTTGTTGCTGATGTCGTTTTCAAACTCCAGAACGTGTTCCAGGTATATGCCCGCAGAGGTGTGCAAAATTTTCATGGCAAGAGCCATGGGGGAGGTTTCGAGAAAGCGCACATCGTTATTCTTGACGACCTTGTTAATGCCCATGGCCTGCTGGGGGTGAACCGTGATCAAACAGCGCTCACTGATGAAAAACCCCATGGTTTGATGATCAAAGACAAGATCGTCGACAACCTCACTGATACCGCGGTAGAGAATAAAAATATGGTCATCAAAGAATTCAATCTTTGGGGGGTGCCGCTTGCGAAAGGTGTCCTGAATGGTCAGTGGGTGACAGTTTAGTTCAGTCAAAATCTCTTCAATGTCGCTGAGGTTGTCGCCGTCGTGGTGGATGTCGACCCAGATTTTACTGTCCGGGGTGCTGCGCCATTCGTCTATTTGAGTTTCGTTGCCGACGACGATGTCGTTATTTTTCTGAGTAAGGTACGTGCGGATCATAAAATCACAGCCTTTGATGATTGCCTGAGCCAAATGTTAGGCTCTGATATTTACCGAATAATAGTATACTGACGACATTGAATATAGAGATTGTCACCCTGATGTTTGGGTAGGCACCGTGTTTTAGATTAGGTTTAGGCAGGTTCGTGTTTATGTACCCTCTCGATTATATTGATCCGGTTTTTCGACCTCCCAGCGAGGCTCGCTCGTTAATATTGCAGGTGACCAACGGCTGCTCCTGGAATAAATGCACTTTCTGTGAAATGTACACCCAGACGCAAAAGCGATTTCGACCGAAACCGGTGGAAGAGTTGGAAGAGCAGTTAAAAAGCCTGCGAGCCGCGGGGTACCCCGTTCGGCGAGTGTTTCTGGCTGATGGCGATGCGATGACGTTATCAACCCGACGCCTGAAAGAGATCCTGGAGCTTATCCATCGCTATTATCCGGAGGTACAGCGAGTCTCGTCCTATTGCCTTCCGCGCAACCTGAAGAAGAAGTCGGTAGAGGAATTGACTGAGCTGCGAGAACTGGGCTTAAGCCTGATGTACGTCGGTTGTGAGAGCGGTGACGATGAGGTGTTGCGCCTGGTTGAAAAAGGCGAGAGCTTCGACTCATCCCTGCAGGCGTTAGATAAGATAAAAGCGGCAGGGATGAAAAGCTCGGTGATGATTTTGAATGGACTCGGTGGAGTTGATCTGTCAGAACAACACGCGGTTAATTCTGCGCGTCTGATGAATGCAGCTCAACCGGATTATCTCTCAACGCTGGTGGTGTCTTTCCCGACAGGAGATGACCGCTATCAACAAAACTTTGAGGGTCAATTTGAGCCTCTTAGCCAGACCGGGCTGTTTTCCGAGATGAAGACGCTGCTGAGCACTCTGGAGTTGGAGAAGACGATTTTCAGAAGTGATCACGCTTCCAATTATCTGGTCTTGAAGGGGGTCTTGGGAAAAGACAAGCCTGCCATGTTGGAGCAGGTGAATATGGCGCTGGAGGGGCGAATTACCCTGCGTCAGGAGTGGCAGAGGGGGCTTTAATGTGTTCCCGCTCGAGAGTTACTGCGCGTTTTTGTGTTTAGGCGTAACTCTCTTCTCTTTGCTGCGCTTATTGTCACGCGTAGCTTTGCTCGGGGTGAGCGTCTTCTTCCTGCAGGCCAAACAGGTAGTCGTGCAGAATGTCGACCATTTGCTCACCTACGTGTTGGTTGAGCTCGTGGAGACTGGAGAATAGGGGGGTGACAGCGTTGGTCTCGTTGAAAAAGTCATCTGCGGCCAGCGTGTATTGTTTACCCTTTTCAGGGGAGTTGCTAAGAAGTTCGAGCACATGGAAGCTGAAATCCATAGACAGACGCAGAAGGTGGGGAAACAGGGATTCCTGACGATTCAGGAATTGTACTTTGCGACTGCCAATAATATCGCTCGGGAGTGTCGGAGATGGTGCCATAAAATCCTCAGCAAACCGTTGTTATTGTTGTTCCATCAGCGGATTAAAACACAATAACAGACGACAACAGTGTGATATACCTCTCAAACGGGTGGGATCGTACTTATCGGAGACAGGCGCCTTCGAATTAGCCGTGTTCTCTGGTAGGGGTGTCCATTTTTGACACTTAAAATAGCGAAACAGTATGACGCTGAGATGACGGACGGCATGGAAAGACCAGAGTAGGTCTTTATTCTCAGTGATTTAATTGGGGCGTCCTTGCCCCAAGGGCAGGTCAGTCTTCCCGGATAATCATCTCCTGAGCAAACATTTTGCCGTTTTCAACATAGTGCTGAGCACCCAGACGGAGAAACCCTTTCTCTTCTTCGCTGAGAGCTCTTTTGACTTTGGCAGGAGAGCCCATGACCAATGAACCTTCTGGAATTTCCATGCCTTCTGTAACCAGGGCGTTTCCGCCGATCAGGCAGTATTTGCCAATCTTGGCGCCGTTCAGCACTACCGCATTGATGCCTATAAGTGAGCATTCGCCAACTTGGCAGCCGTGAACTGTGGCGTTATGACCAATGGTGACGTCGCGTTCAATAAGCAGCGGCTGGCCGGGATCGGCGTGGAGTACGGCGCCGTCCTGGACGTTGCTGCCTTCGCCGATACTGATCTCCTCGCAGTCCCCCCGAACGGTGGCGTTGAACCAGACGCTGGTGTCTTTGTGAAGAGTAACCGAGCCCACAACCATGGCGTTGGGGGCGACGAAACTGCTGGGGTCTTTTTGAACCTTGCGGTCTTTTAAATCGGCAATCACGGATTCATCCTGTTTTGTGGCTGTGTTTGTTTCAGCGCTAGGATAACGGATCGCTCAGGGTTTTGGCAGATGCCCGGTTCAGACGTTATTCCGTGGGTTGTCGAATCCAGTCGTAAGCAGCCTGCAGTTGATTGCCGTCAAACTGGCGGATTTCCGCCGCGACAAAATGCTGGGCAATCGGAGGAAGGATCTTAATCAGGGAGTCGTCGGAAACCGCAGCCACCTTGCGAACCTGCTTGTGGTGGTCCCGGACGAACTTGAGGTGTGACACCAGGGCTGAAAAGTCTTCCCAGCCGGGGAACTTGTCAGTATTGATAATAATGCCGTTTAGGCACTCGTGGTTGCTTAAATAGCGATCAACGACTTCGCTGAGTTGTGCAAAATCCCGGACTAACATGGGAGAGGCGGGTGAAACCCGCAAAATACCTTCGTTGGGGTCAAGATCAAAGTCCAACATAGAGTTCAATATGCCTGTGCTAATGGTCTGTGAGTTACTAATAAATGGGCACTTTATTACATGGTAGAGCTTAGACCAGTTATGTCCGCTATGCTTATTGGAGGCGGTGACAATTTAGGGACATACTGTGGTTTTAGACACAGTTCGGCCAATTTGTTCGACCGCGGTCACAAGTTAAGGAGCAGTTATGGATTCAATTAAGGTTTCAGATTGCATGAGTCGTCAATTCGTCTCTTTCTCACCGCTGACTCCGGTGGTTGAGGCGGCAATCGCTCTGGTTAAGAACGAGTTGTTGGGTGGGCCTGTGGTAGACGAGGACGGGCGTTTGATCGGGTGGATTTCAGAACAGGATTGCATTGGCGCGGTAAGCCAGGTGGCTTACTACTCCCAGCGGGTGTCAGTGGTTGAAGATGTCATGAGTCGGGTGGTTACGTCAGTGGATGGCGAGCGCAACGCCATGGATCTGGCGGATGACATGAAGAAGCAGCGGCGCAAGGTTTACCCTGTGGTGGATGCGTCAAATCGGGTGCTGGGAGTGATTTCAAGACGGCACATTCTGAAGGCTATGTGTGCTTTGATCACCAAGGTCGAAAAGGAGGCTCATCCTCCCTTATCGGGCAAGCAGACATCCAATAAGCCAACCACTCACTTTTGAATTATCTGACAGGGGCTCAGTGAAGTGACCGTCCGCCGTCCACAGGCAGTACCTGCCCAGTGATGTAGTCATTTTGCAGCAAACACAAAACCGCCTGAGCGATGTTTTCGGGGGCCCCGGTTCTTGCCAGAGGAATACGTCCCAGAATCGATTGTTTCCCTTCAGAGTCCAGTTCGGCGGCGTCTTCCGGCCATAAAATAGCACCTGGAGCCACACTGTTGACGCGCACCGTTGGCGCCAGCTCTCTGGCCAGAGACTCTGTCAGCATCACATTGGCCGCCTTCGCCATACAGTAGAGGGTGTGCTCCTTGAGTGGCTTGCGGGCGTGAATATCCGCGATATTGATGATACAGCCTGTGCGTTTGCTCAGCTCCGGAGCCAGCGCCTGGCTTAAAAAAAACGGGGCCTTGGCATTGCTGCTCATGAGCTCATCCCATTGATCCAGAGTCGCATGGCCGATGGGAGTGGGGTAAAAGCTGGAGGCGTTGTTGATCAGAACGTCGATCCGGCCAAACACAGCGATGGCGGCTGTAGCCAGAGATTCGATGGATTCATCTTGACTCAGATCGGCCTGTATCAGAGCCGCTGAGTCGCTTCGTACCTGGTTTAGCAAGTCAGCCAGGGCTTGCGCTTCATCTCGGGAGTGTCGGTAATGAATCAGCACCCGATAGCCCTGCTGGTGAAGCTGTCTGATGATCTCCGCACCAATACGTCTTGCGCCGCCGGTGATCAGCGCCACAGCGGTAGTGGATGGGGTTGATTCGGTTGTGCTTATGTTCTGCATGTCATTCCTGCGCGGTGTTAGGCGTCTTGATCAGGGGTGTAGTTCGCTTGGGCTGTAGTTATCTTGGGGTGTAGCTGTCTTTGAAAGCTTGTAAGGCGTGAATGCGCTTTTTCTGCAGGGCCTCGCCTATGTCTTTACCGGTAACGCCTTCGGCCATGACGTCTCTGGCCTGAATCTTGTTGCAGACCTCCAGCGCCTGACGGAGATAGTCCGCCTGTGGGTAGGGGCGTTCCTGAAAGCCTTTGCGGCCGCGGGAATCTGCTTCGCAACACAGCAGAAAATCCTGCAGTTGCTGGGGACGCCGGAAACTGTCGAGACGCTGCAACAGGCTCAGTAGAGTTTTGGCCTTCAATTCAAAGACCCGGTGACAATTGGTGTGATCCCGCGCGACAGCGATGGCCAGTTCCCGGTGTCGCTTTGGAATGGCCAGACGTTCACAAAATTGTTCGATCAGCGGCAGGCTGCGTTGCTCGTGGGCAATGTGGCGAGGCAATACGTCTTCCGGCGTTGTGGCCTTGCCGAGGTCGTGGGTCAAGGTGGCCAGTAGCACGGCACTGTCGTCGCTGAGCTTGCGGGCTTGAGTCAGGGCCATCATGCAGTGTATGCCGCAGTCAATTTCGGGATGATGCTCCGCTCTTTGCGGAACGCCAAACAGGGCGGCGACTTCCGGCATGATCACGTCAAGTGCGCCACACTGACGAAGCACTTCAATAAAGACATCCGGGGAGCGCTCTGTCAGGGCGCGTTCCAGTTCTTTCCAGACGCGTTCAGCCACCAAAAAACCGACTTCGCCGGCCTCGACCATATCGGTCATCAGTTGTTGGGTTTCATCGGCAACCTGAAACCCCAGATGGTGATAGCGTGCGGCAAAACGGGCAACGCGCAAGACCCGTACAGGGTCTTCGCTGAACGCCGGGCTGACATGGCGTAGCAATTTTGCTTTCAGGTCATCCAGACCGTGATAGGGGTCATACACCTGTCCGTTTTCGTCTTCGGCAATGGCGTTGATGGTGAGGTCGCGGCGTGCCAGATCCTCTTCCAGAGTGATGTCTGGAGAGGTGTGAAAAGTAAAGCCACTGTAACCGGGTGCGGTTTTTCGCTCGGTCCTCGCCAGCGCGTATTCCTCGCCAGTATCCGGATGCAAAAACACGGGGAAGTCTTTGCCAACGGGGCGAAAACCCTCGGTCAACATGTCGTCGGGGGTGGAGCCCACCACCACCCAGTCACGCTCGTGGAAGGGATAGCCCAGATGCTTGTCGCGAACAGCGCCGCCCACTAAGTAGACTTGTTTCATTGCAGTATGATCGCCATATTTGGTTCAAAGGTTTTGGTTTAGAGGCTTTTGTTTCGATGTATGGCAGGTCAGTATACACCGGTTGAATCAGCTCGTTTTGTTCAGCGCAATTAAGGATACAGCTGCTGAAGAGGCAGTTGGATGGAGAACTGGCAGCCGGCACCGGGTTCGCTGTTTACCTGAATGGTGCCCTGATGGCCTTCGATGATGCGATAGGTGACATACAGGCCGAGTCCGGTGCCTTCTCCCACCCCTTTGGTGGTGAAAAACGGATCAAAAATTCGGCCTATAAGCTCGGAGTCGATGCCAGACCCGGTGTCGCGAATGACGATTTCAATGCGATCAACTCGGCTGTGAGTCTCCACATAAATGTCGCCATGCTGCTCAATCGCCTGAGCTGCGTTCACCAGTAAGTTGGTCATGACCTGATAAATCTGAGTGGGGATACATTGGATGGCAGGTAGTTGCTTGTCCAGAGACAGGTGCACGTCGGCTTTGTATTTGAGCTCGGACTTGACGATATTCAGCACACTTTGAATGCAGTCATTGATTTGCAGGCACTCCCATTGATGACTCCCTTGCTCGTGACTTCTCGGGTTGTGCGAGAAAGTCTTGAGATCGGCGATGATCTGCTTCACCTGACGGGCGCCCTGTAGCGAATCATCAATCAATTGCTGCACATCACTTTTCAAAAAAGGCAGGTTAATGTCCTGTTGGAGTTGCTGTAGCTGACTTCGGACGCCAGCATCCGTGATATAGGCTTCGGCCTGTTGATAGAGACCCAGCAGTCTGATGAGATCTTCCAGGTAGCCTTTCAGGGAGTCCAGATTAGAGTGTATATAGCCAATGGGGTTGTTAATTTCGTGGGCAATCCCTGCAGAAAGTCCCCCCAGTGAGGCCATCTTCTCTGCCAGTATCAGTTGATCCTGAGCGGTTTGCAGCTCCTGGTTGGATGTCTCGAGTTCGGCTGTGCGCTGTCGCACTCGGGCTTCAAGTTCCTGTTCGCGGTTGTGTAATGAGAGGTGCGTGCCCACTCTGGCCAGCAATTCATCGGGATTAAAGGGGGCGGTGACATAATCGGAAGCCCCCAGCTGCAAGGCTTGACTGATCGTGGACGACTGATTGTCGGCAGAGACAACAATAAACGCTGGCCGGTATGTAAACGACATGGCGTTTACCTGTGTCAGCACCTCAAAGCCGGACAGAAAGGGCATGTTGAGATCCAGCAACACCAGGTCGAATGCCTGCTCAGTTAAGGCGTCCAGGCATTGTTGGCCATTCTCAACCACGGTCAGGTTGCGATAACGGCTTTTCAGGATAGCGCTCAACACCTGCCGATTGACGGGGTTATCATCCACAATAAGCAGGGTGGATTGATTGTCGACAGAGCCTGTAGCGAATTCATCCATTGCGAAATAACTCCTCCTGCGGTGCAGTTATCCACGCCGATATGACCAGTCACATCGAAGTAGCCATACGCACCAAAACAGTCATCCATCCCCAATAGACTTTTCTATAAAGACACCACGGAGTGGGACGGTCTGATTGGAAATGGCGCGCGTAATCACACTGCATTATGGCGCAATGAGGGGGTGATTCAAATCTGAGGCAAAAAAATGCCCCCACTACATCTAGGGGCGAAGGGTCTTAGGGTGTTCTGTTGCGAGGACTCAGTCTTACCGGCGAAAGCTTCTCTCTGCTGAGCCTGTCTCCGTTAAGGTGAAAACAGAGGGGGTTGTTTGTAACTGGGGCCATAATATCTCCCACGTGTCTAACCTGTCAATCGTGACATTGATAACATTTGTAAATATCTTGTACGATATGCTGACATTAAAGTCATGTTAGACAGGTCTGAAATTGGGTATGCTTATGCCGGGTTTACGATCCAACAATAAAAATGAACAGTGAAATTCGGTAAAAGTGATGTATTTATGGGGACAGTAAAGGTTCTGACGACTGGGGAGGCGGCAAAGCACTGTGGGGTGAACTTCCGCACTGTGATCCGCTGGATTGAGCGAGGCAGATTGAAGGCGTATAAGCTGCCCGGCCGCGGCGATCACCGGATTCAGGTGGAAGACTTTGTGGAATTTCTGCAAAGCAACGATATGCCGGTGCCCGACGAGTTCGGGGCTCAGAAGCGGTCTGTGCTGGTCATTGAGGATCAGCCGGAGATGGCCAGTGCCATTCGACGAGTATTGATTCGCCAGGGGTTTGAGGTGCAGGTGGCACACGATGGTTTCAGTGCCGGTGCTCTGCTGGTGGATATGAAACCGGGACTGGTGACACTGGATCTGAAAATGCCTGGGATGGATGGCTACGAAGTGTTGCGCTTTATCCGTAACCACGAAGAGCACTCCAAAACCCGGGTGCTGGTGATCTCGGCGGAAACCAGTGCTGGGTTGGATCGGGCCCGGGCGCTGGGGGCTTCGGACATCTTGCCGAAACCGTTTGAAAATCAGGAACTGCTCGACCGGGTGGAGGCGTTGTTCGAAAGAGCGTAGGTCTTAACCGACGTCTTAATCATTACCCTAGCTGGTCACCGGCAGCGCCATATCCAGATCCAGTGTGCTGTCGTCCGGTTTGGGTGGGCAGTGATAGGTGGCGGTTATGTCATCTCCTTGTACAGAATGAAGATGCACATCAAACCCCCAGAGCTGGTGAACGTGTTTGAGGACTTCTTCTGTGGAGTCTCCCAGCGGTTTTCGGTTGTGCTGTACGTGTTGAAGCGTCAGTGAACGATCGCCGCGAACATCCACTTGAAACACCTGTATGTTGGGTTCGCGATTACCCAGATTGTATTGCCCGGCCAGCTCTTCCCGCACCAGTTGATAGCCGTGATCATCGTGGATGGCGCTGACTTCAATTTCCCGCGATTTGTCATCATCAATGATGCAAAACAGTTTCAGATCCCGCATCACCTTGGGTGACAAATACTGCAGAATAAAACTCTCATCCTTGAAATTGCGCATGGCAAAGTGCAGCGTTTCGAGCCAGTCGCTGCCGGCGATGTCGGGAAACCAGCGACGATCCTCTTCGGTGGGATGCTCACAGATGCGACGAATGTCCGTCATCATACTGAAGCCCAGCGCGTAGGGATTGATGCCATTGTAATAGGGGCTGTCATAGGACGGTTGGTAGATCACACTGGTGTGGGACTGCAGAAACTCGAAGATAAAGCCTTCGGTGACCATGCCGCGATCGTAGAGTGTGTTCAGGAGTGTGTAGTGCCAGAAGGTGGCCCAGCCTTCGTTCATCACCTGAGTTTGACGCTGGGGGTAAAAGTACTGGGCAATTTTGCGGACAATGCGCACGATTTCCCGCTGCCAGGGTTCCAGCAGCGGTGCATTCTTTTCAATAAAGTAGAGCAGGTTTTCCTGAGGTTCTTCGGGAAAGCGAATCTTTTGCTGGGTTTTTTCATTGTCGGCCTGACCGGGAATGGTACGCCACAAGTCGTTGACCTGCCGTTGCAGGTGAGCTTCACGTTCTTCCTGTCGGGCACGTTCCTGCTCGGCTGAGATGGGGTAGGGGCGCTTGTAGCGATCCACGCCATAATTCATCAGGGCGTGGCAGGAGTCGATCAGAGTCTCAACCTCGGCAATGCCGTAGCGGGACTCGCATTGAGCAATATAGTTTTTGGCAAACACCAGGTAGTCGATGATGGAATCGGCGTCAGTCCAGGTGCGGAACAGGTAGTTACCTTTAAAGAAAGAGTTGTGGCCGTAGCAGGCGTGGGCAATCACCAGAGCCTGCATGGTCATGGTGTTTTCTTCCATCAAATAGGCAATGCAGGGGTTGGAATTGATAACAATTTCGTAGGCGAGCCCCATTTGGCCACGATTGTAGGAGTGCTCGATGTTGAGAAACTGTTTGCCGTAGGACCAGTGGTGGTAGCCCAGCGGCATCCCCACAGAGGCGTAGGCGTCCATCATTTGCTCAGAGCTGATGACCTCGATTTGATTGGGGTAGGTATCGAGTTTGTATTCCTCGGCAATCGCAGCAATGGCGCGGTCATAGTCCTGGATCAATTCAAAAGACCATTCAGAGGTCTCCGAGATGGGGTTTCTCTTTAATTTGTTTTCCAGCTCATTCATAGGCAATCCTGAATACGGTAAGTCTGAAGCGAATAGGCTCAGCTAGTGGGAACCGTTCGTTTCTGGAACAGCTCTCTGAATACCGGATAGATATCACTGACTTCAACAATTTGCTGCATGGCAAACACGTCGCCATGGTTGGCTTGTACTTCCTGATACTCCCGCCACAGTGCCTGGTGGTCTCTGGGGGTGATTTCAATGTAGGAGTAATATTGCAGTTTGGGCAACAAGTCCTGCATCAAAATTCGCGAGCAGGTGGAAGAATCGTCGTTCCAGTTGTCGCCATCGGAGGCTTGGGCGCCGTAAACATTCCACTCAGACAGCGGGTAGCGTTCGTCGAGAATTTCTTTCATCAGTTTTAGCGCACTGGATACGATGGTGCCACCGGTTTCACGTGAGTAGAAAAACTCCTGCTCATCCACTTCTTTGGCGCTGGTGTGGTGGCGGATGAACACCACTTCGGTGTGCTCGTAATTCCGCTGTAAAAATAAGTACAGAAGAATGAAAAACCGCTTGGCAATGTCTTTTGTCGCCTGGTTCATTGATCCTGAAACGTCCATCAAACAAAACATCACAGCCTTGGAGCGGGGCACCGGGTCTTTGACGTGCAAGTTGTACTTGAGATCGAAAGTGTCGAGCCAGGGAACCCGGTTGATACGATTGCGCAGAGCTTCAATTTCTTCTTGCAGCGCGGTGATGTGCAGGTGATTGCGCAGGGCCGGATCCAGCTTTTCTTCCTTCTCGAGTTCGGCTTCCAGTTCTTTCAGTTTTTTGCGCTTGCCGGACGTTAGGGCAATGCGTCGGGCGTTGGCCGAGCGCAGTGAGCGGACGATATTCAGTTGCCCCGGGTTGCCCTCGCTGGCGATGCCCGCACGGCGCATTTTGAATTCTTCATTGCCGGCCAGTTGCCGCTTGACCAGATTAGGCAGTTCGAGATCCTCGAACATAAAGTCGAGAAACTCTTCCTGAGTGATTTGAAAGACAAAGTCGTCAATACCTTCGCCCTGATCACTGGCGCCGGAACCCGAACCGGAACCGCCCTCACCACCGGGTGGGCGAGGGATACGGTCGCCGCGCACAAATTCCTTGTTGCCGGGCAGCACATTGCTGTTGCGTCCACCCTTGCCATGGTGAAAGATCGGCTCGCTGATGTCTTTGCTGGGGATGCTTATCTGCTCACCTTTATCAATATCGGTGATAGAGCGCTGTCCCACGGCATCGGAAACCGCTTTCTGAATGTGTTTGCGATAACGCCTCAAAAAGCGCTGTCGATTGACGGTGCTTTTGTTTTTGCTGTTGAGGCGTCGATCAATTATGTAGCTCATGGCGGCCTCGCTGGTGTAGCTCGATGGTCTGGTTAGATGTCGTCAGTCAGTAAATCGGTAGCAGGCCTGTGTATGAGCAGGGCCTGCTACCGGATCGCGTGTTACTGAGATTTTCTGACGCGCAGATACCATTCTGATAGCAGGCGCACCTGTTTCTCGGTATAACCGCGCTCCACCATGCGGGCGACAAAATCCTGATGTTTTTTCTTGTCGGACGCAGACGCTTTGGCGTTGAAAGAAATGACTGGCAGCAGGTCTTCAGTATTGGAGAACATTTTCTTCTCGATGACCGTACGCAGCTTTTCGTAGCTGTTCCATACCGGATTCATGCCATTGTTGTTGGCTCTGGCGCGTAAAACAAAGTTAACAATTTCGTTACGGAAATCTTTCGGATTGCTGATGCCTGCCGGTTTCTCGATTTTCTCCAGTTCTTCGTTGAGCGCCACCCGGTTAAGGATTTCACCGGTTTCGGGGTCGCGGAATTCCTGATCCTGAATCCAGAAGTCAGCGTAAGTGACATAGCGATCGAAGATGTTTTGACCGTACTCGGTGTAGGACTCCAGATACGCGGTCTGAATTTCCTTGCCGATGAACTCCACATAGCGTGGCGCCAAATGTTCCTTGATGAAAGTGAGGTATTTCTCCTGCAGCTCGGGCTGGTATTGTTCCTGTTCGATCTGCTGTTCCAGAACATACAGCAGGTGTACCGGGTTAGCGGCAATCTCTGTGGGATCGAAGTTGAACACCTTGGACAGGATCTTAAAGGCAAATCGTGTGGAAAGACCCGCCATGCCTTCATCAACACCGGCCGCGTCTCTATATTCCTGCAGAGATTTGGCTTTGGGGTCGGTGTCTTTCAGGTTTTCGCCGTCGTATATCCGCATTTTGGAGTAGAGATTGGAGTTCTCCGGCTCCTTGATTCTCGACAGAATGGAAAACTGCGCCAGCATCTTCAGCGTATCCGGGGCGCAGGGGGCCGCCGCCAGTGAGCTGTGCTCCAGCAGTTTGTCGTAAATACGGACCTCTTCGGAAACGCGCAAACAATAAGGCACTTTGACGATATAGACCCGGTCTATGAAAGCCTCATTGTTTTTGTTGTTTTTAAACGTTTGCCATTCGGATTCGTTGGAGTGAGCCAGGATGATCCCTTCGAAGGGAATGGCCCCGAGACCTTCGGTACTGTTGTAGTTACCTTCCTGTGTGGCGGTCAGCAGTGGGTGCAAGACTTTAATGGGCGCCTTGAACATTTCCACAAATTCCATCAAACCCTGATTGGCGCGACACAGGCCACCGGAAAAGCTGTAGGCATCCGGGTCACTTTGAGGAAAGTCTTCCAGTTTGCGGATGTCTACCTTACCAACCAGTGAAGAAATGTCCTGATTGTTCTCATCGCCGGGCTCGGTTTTGGTGATGGCAATTTGGTCGAGAATTGAGGGGTAGACTTTAACCACTTTGAACTGACTGATGTCACCATTGTATTCATGCAGACGCTTTACAGCCCAGGGCGACATAATGGATTTCATATAACGTCTGGGAATACCATAGTCTTCTTCGAGAATATGGCCGTCTTCCGCTTCGTCAAACAATGCCAGTGGCGATTCAAATACGGGGGAGCCCTTGATGCAGTAGATGGGTTGTTTTTCCATCAGAGCTTTCAGTTTTTCTGCGAGGGAGGATTTACCGCCGCCAACCGGTCCCAACAGGTAAAGGATTTGTTTCTTTTCTTCCAGCCCTTGAGCGGCGTGTTTGAAAAAAGACACAATTTGTTCGATGCACTCTTCCATGCCGTAGAAGTCGGTAAAGGCTTTGTACCGCTTGATGACTTTATTGGAAAAGATACGGCTGAGTCGGGGGTCTGTAGCGGTATCGATGACTTCCGGTTCGCCTATCGCCATTAGCATTCGTTCAGCCGCAGACGCGTAAACTCCGGGATCGGATTTACAGAGATCCAGATATTCCTGAATCGTCAGTTCTTCCTGTTGAGTGGCTTCGTAACGTTCACGATAGTGGTTGAAAATGCTCATGGCTAAATCTCCTTTGACGGGAGGCCTAAAGGTTAGACCGTGGGAAGGTAACAATATTCCCTCGATATAGGCCAAGCGTATATAACGTTATACCTCTTCGTGTAAAAACTGTTATTCCCTACTTGAAGCATAGTCGGAAAAATCAAAGTGTTAGCCAGAACTGTAAATTTTTTCTGTAAATATTTGTGTTTTTGCGAAGTCGTGGCCTGTGTCTGTTTTTGCTCCCATGCCTGTGGGATAATCGCCGAATCGATTTTTTGCTGGTCTGAATAATGTAAAGCTAAAACGTAAAAGCTGTACACCGCCGATCGGGAATCGGGCTAAAGTGTCTGATGTCATAAGATCGTATACGATCGGTGGTGGAACCGGATTGCAAATATCAAAACGGCAACCCAACATAGCGCACTTTGAAGTTGGGTGGTAGTGAAAATACCAGGAGGGTGGTAAAAATAATGAGCGATCAGGTTGATACAAGCGGAGTAAAAAACAGTCGTGTACTGGTAACCGGTGGGGCGGGTTACATTGGCAGTCACACCTGCATAGAGCTGGTCGCAGCGGGCTACGAACCTATCATTGTGGATAACTTTTCCAACAGCAAGCCAAAAGCAGTTGAGAGGTTGTGCCGCATTATAGGGCGTGAACTTACCGTGATCGAAGCGGACGTTAATGATCGCGAAGTCATGGCGCAAATATTCCAGAAGTATTCTGTTTCGGCAGTGCTGCACTTTGCCGGTTTTAAGGCGGTGGGTGAGTCCTGTGAGTTGCCGTTAAAGTATTACCACAACAACGTATCGGGCACGGTGGCACTGTGTGAAGCGATGGAGTCGGCAGCGGTTTATAACCTGATTTTTAGTTCATCGGCCACGGTCTATGGTGATCCCGCTAGTGTGCCCATCGATGAAGCCTTCCCTATTTCTGCGACCAATCCATACGGTCGCAGCAAGCTGATGGTGGAAGAAATGATGCGGGATGTCTGTCGTGCTGCGGACAGTCCCTGGCGTGTCAGTTTGTTGCGCTACTTCAATCCGGTAGGGGCTCATGAAAGCGGTTTGATTGGCGAAGATCCTCAGGGTATACCCAACAATCTGTTGCCTTATGTGGCTCAGGTGGCTGTGGGTAAATTGGCGCAACTGAGTGTTTTTGGCGATGACTATCCCACTGCGGATGGCACCGGAGTACGGGATTACATCCATGTGGTAGATCTGGCCAGAGGCCATGTGAAAGCGCTGGGTTTCCTGCTGAGTGCCGAAGAGGGCTGTTATACCCACAACCTTGGGACGGGTCAGGGCTACAGTGTGCTGGATATTATTAAGGCGTTTGAGCAGGCGTCTGGCAAATCCGTGCCTTATCAAATTCAGCCTCGCCGCTCGGGTGATGTGGCGGAATGTTTTGCCGATCCGCGCAAGGCCCGGGAGGAATTGGATTGGCAGGCCGAATTTGGTGTGCAGCGTATGATGGAAGACACCTGGCGCTGGCAGTCTGGTAACCCCAATGGTTTTGAGTGAGTGCCTTGGTGCTCGCTTGATGAACTTCCTGCTTCCTGCTTCCTGCTTACTGAATTTCCTGCTCCCCTATCACCGGCTGGGGCAGCTGGGAAAGTAAGTACTTGCTGTAACGTTCTTCCAGCTTATTGCGTTTGATCTTCAGCGTGGGTGTGAGCATGTCATTTTCTATCGTCCAGGGCTCGTCGCTGACGATGATGTGATCCAGCCGCTGATGAGACTCCAGGTCGGCGTTGACGTTCTCAAGGGTGGTTTGCAATTGCGTGCGGGTGGTGTCGGACAGCCCGCGGGCCTGTTCGCTGAGCACTACGATAGCCAGGGGCTGCTTGCGTCCCGATCCCAACACGCAGACCTGTTCAATGTCCGAGTTGCGCGACAGCAGGCTTTCAATGGGGGCCGGTGACACATATTTGCCCTTGGCCGTTTTGAACTGCTCTTTGACCCGCCCGACAATACTCCAGGTGCCGTTGCTGTCGGTTCTGGCTTTGTCTCCGGTATGGAACCAGCCGTCGGTAAATGCTTCAGCGGTGGCCTCCGGGTTTTTGTAATACTCCTTAAACACGGCATCTCCCCGAATGAGCACTTCCCCCTCTTCGGACAACTTCATTTCCACGCAGGGTACAGGGGCGCCAATGGTGCCCAGCCGGTCAGGCTGAAAGGGGTTGTTGCCGCACGACAGTCCAGATGTCTCAGTCATCCCCCAGCCTTCGGAAATGTTGATGCCCAGTCGCGCATACCATTCCAGGGTGCTGGGGGAAATAGGCGCGGAGCCGGAGCCGTACATTCGAGCCTTGCCAAAACCCAGTTCATGACGAATTTTGCGAGCGACAAAGCGCCCAAGCAAAGGGATCTTCAACAGTGTCTGCAGTTTCTTGTCGGGGATTTTGGCCAGGATTTGGGCCTGAAACTTGGTCCAGAGACGCGGCACCGAGATGAAAATAGTCGGTTCTGCGTGGCGAACATCGTCGATAAAGGTATCCAGCGACTCCACAAAGAAAATTTCCAGCGAGATATAGAGCGACACCAGTTCCACGACACAGCGCTCGGTGATGTGAGCCAGAGGCAGATAGGACATGCAGCGCTCTTCATCCGTGCGAGGCTGGATATGGGCGGCCTCGTAGCTGGACGACGCCACATTGAGATAACTCAGCACCACACCTTTGGGCTGTCCGGTGCTGCCGGACGTGTAGACCAGAGTGAAGGTGTCCTCAGGGAGTGGACGGTGAACCTCCAGCAGTGGCTCGTATTCATCCAGCCATTGATTGAATTCAACGTGGCCGCGAATCGTCGGGTAAGGGTAGGTGATGATCAGGATACTGTCGTCAAACGCTTGTTCGGCGGCTTTGGTGTCATCCAGTTTGCCGACAAAGACGGCTCTGGCACCGCTGTGATTCATCACGTGTTGTATGGTGCTGAGGCCGGCGGTGGCGTAAATGGGCACGCTGATCATACCTGCCATCATGATGGCCAGATCGGTGATAAACCATTCGGCGCTGTTTTTGGCCAGAATGGCGATACGGTCCCCTGGGCTGTATCCCTGAGTCAGCAACGCTGTCGCAATAATCCTTGCCTGATTGTCCACCTCGGCCCAGGTGAGGGTGTGCCACTGGCGGTTTACGGGTTGGTGCAAATAGGGCTTGTCGGGGTGGGCTGCGACATTGGCGGCCAGCTGATCCAGGGGGAGCGTGTAGTTCATCTCTTCTCTGCTTGTCGTTATGTTGTATTCGAGGATGAGGTGGGACTGACCTGTGCGTTGCCAGTCACGACTTAAATATAGGTTCTCACGAGTATGTAGTATAGAAGAATAAACAGCGCCACCTCAGAAAGCTAAACGGCGGGTCAGATATGCCCGAGGTTGCCTGAGCGCTCGGGCGACCGCCGATAAGCTGCAATGAAGGCAGCAATGATTGATTTTTATACAATTCGGGCTGGGGTTTGGTCATGCTTCGGGTATAATCCGCGGCCTATACAAGCACTCGTAACAAATACCCGTGATATTGAGACGTACATGACAGTAGAAAGCTTCGACCCCAAACAGATTGCCGATTCGCAGACCACCACACTGGATGCGCCTGCCAGAATCCTGGAAGGGCAGCCAATGAGCGCGAGCGCGTCCGGCTCAAAGGTGGGATTCGTCAGTCTGGGCTGTCCCAAAGCATTGGTCGATTCGGAGCGTATGCTCACCAAGCTGCGGTTGGACGGTTACGAAGTCGTGCCCAGCTATGAAGACGCGGATGTGGTCGTGGTCAACACCTGTGGTTTTATCGACAGCGCCAAGCAGGAGTCTATGGACGCCATCGGTGAGGCCATGCGCGAAAACGGCAAGGTCATTGTCACCGGTTGCATGGGCAAAGGCAGCGATGCGGAAGCCATTAAAGCGGCCAATCCCGGTGTGATCAGTGTCAGTGGGCCGGCGGATTACGATCAGGTTATGGACTCGGTTCATAAGATCATCCCGCCAACTCCGGAACAGCACAATCCGCTGGTTGATCTGGTGCCGCCGCAGGGAGTGAAGCTGACGCCCACCCATTATTCCTATTTAAAGATTTCCGAAGGTTGTAACCACCGTTGCAGCTTCTGCATCATTCCCGCCATGCGCGGTGATCTGGTCAGCCGTCCGCTGACTGATGTGGTGACCGAAGCGAAAAAACTGGTGGCCAATGGCACTCAGGAATTGCTGGTGATTTCCCAGGACACCAGCGCCTACGGTATTGATGTGAAATTCAAGCTGGATTTGACGGAAGGGCGGGAAACCCGCATGCAGGATCTGGCGGTAGCTCTGGGAGAACTGGGCGTCTGGGTGCGCATGCACTATGTTTACCCGTATCCGCATGTGGATAAAATGATTCCGCTGATGGCCGAGGGCAAAATTCTGCCCTATCTGGATATCCCGTTTCAGCACGCCAGCCCGCGTATTTTGAAATTGATGAAGCGTCCGGCGCACAGCGAGAAAGTCTTGGGCCGGATTAAAAAGTGGCGTGAGATCTGCCCCGATTTGGCGATTCGTTCCACGTTTATTGTGGGCTTCCCGGGCGAGACTGAAGAGGAGTTCCAGATGCTGCTGGATTTCCTCGAAGAGGCTCAACTGGACCGGGTAGGCTGCTTTAAATATTCGCCGGTGGATGGCGCCACGGCCAACGATTTGCCAGATCATGTACCGGAAGAGATTCAGCAGGAGCGTTGGGAGCGGTTTATGGAAACCCAGCAACGCATCAGCACGGCGCGTCTGCAGCAGAAAATTGGTCGCACCCTGGAAGTTCTGATTGTTGATGTCGACGAAGAGGGTGCACTGGGTAGAACCTATGCCGACGCTCCGGAAATCGACGGTGTGGTTTATCTGAATGAAGAGTTTGATGTGAACGTTGGCGATCGCGTCGAGGTCATCATTGAGCATGCCGACGAATACGACTTGTGGGGTTCTGTCGTTCGCCCATAATGCGTCCATCGCCGCGTCTACTGCGGCACCCAAAAACGGCGAGGTGTAGCGTTGATCGACAGCCATTGCCACTTTGATTTTGAAGTCTTCGATGAGGATCGCAATCATATCCTTCAGGATTGCGCAGCGGCTGGGGTGACTGGCATTCTCATACCAGGAACTCATCCCGGTCAGTGGGCGCCCTTGCTGGAATTAGTGACACAACCGGATCTGGTCTGTGATCTCTGGGCGGCTGCCGGTTGGCACCCCTGGTGGGTGGCGGATTCTGATGCGGATGTGGAACAGGAATCCAGTCTCACTGAACACGGATTTAAGGAGCGTCTGGCTCACCACCTGCGTCACCCACGGGTTGTGGCAGTGGGTGAATGCGGGCTGGACGGCAGTATTGAAAAGCCAGTCGTCGAGCAAACCCCCGTTTTCGAGTGGCAAGTACAATTGGCAGAAGAGTTTAATCGGCCTCTGATTTTGCACGCTCACAAGGCGCATAACGAGGTGTTG
>NZ_CBFIHX010000019.1:0-39663 GCF_965662505.1 Pseudomaricurvus sp.
ACACTGGAGCTGATGGCATGTCAGAAATAATGGATCACGAGAGTCATCAAACTCCGCAGGATGAGCCAATGACACCGGCAGATAGCGGTTCACACAGTCACCACTGACTTAAACTTGAACGAGGAGTACCCCATGCGTTTATTGCACACCATGCTGAGAGTTGGAGATCTGAAAGCCTCCATTGATTTTTATACCAACATCATGGGGATGGACCTACTGCGTCAAAAAGATCATCCCGACGGCAAGTTTACTCTGGCTTTTCTGGGGTATGGCAAAGAGTCTGAAAATACCGTGCTGGAATTGACCCATAACTGGGACACCGACAGCTACGACCTGGGCACAGCTTACGGCCATATCGCCATCGAGGTGGATGATGTTTATGAAGCTTGCGAGCGTATTCGTGCCGGAGGTGGCAAAGTGGTACGCGAAGCCGGGCCTATGAAACACGGCAGTACCGTTCTGGCGTTTGTTGAAGATCCGGATGGCTATAAGATTGAGCTGTTAGGAGCCAAGTAATCTACCGCTGTTTTAGAATAAGTGAAGCAAACCCGAAAACTATTGTCTAAAGTTTATACAGGGATGATCCGGTTGATCTCAATGAATCGAGTTAAGCCGATCAGGTAATTTGTTACAGGGCAAGGACTGGACGGTACAGAGAGCCTTTCATTGATCCTTGAAGGGCTCTATACCAGGGAGAAGCCTCATGTCAGAGCATGTCGCCACAGAGCCACTGCTGGAAGTGGAAAAAGTACTGCCAATATTGGATAAAATATCCATCTTTGGTGGTTTGACGGAATCCCAGCTGTATCAAATCTTTAAGCGTCTGAAACTGGTGCACTATCAGGCAGGGGAAACCATTTTTGAGGAGGGCGATAGCGCCTCCTATATCTATATTGTAGAGACCGGCAAAGTCGATCTGGTGTTTGATGTGGGTGGTCAGCCCAGATTGAAAGCGGAACTGGTGCCGGGCACCTGTTTTGGTGAAACCTCCGTTATTGGCATACAACCACATTCCGCTACCACCATCGCGATGGAAAAAACCGATCTTTTGGTACTGTCGGGCGAGGCTCTGGATGAAATGTACCAGTCGGATAAAGAGCTGTTTTCCATGCTGATTCTCAATATCGCCAGGGAATCCTGCCGTCGATTGTGCAAAACCAATCATAAGTTGCGCAGTTATCTGGTGCGTTATCCACAAGCCGCAGGCGATGGCATCATCGGATATTAAGGTATACCTGCGTAAATAGTGGATTTTTCAGGATTGGACTGTGGAAGTTGTCATCCGGGTTTTTTGTCCGCCTCTTAATTTAATTGATTGTCCAAACAAGCAATCGCTTTGATTAAAAAGTGGCCAAGACTTGGAGCAATACGGTCAATCTGCTAGTATTCCCGCCTTTTTCAAGCTCCCATGTGGCTTCTTCTGCCAAGCGATTCCTAATTTCCGCCAAGAGATTCCAATGTTTAAGTTAATTACTTCAGAACAAAACAACGTCAAAAATGACATGTTGTCCGGTATGACCGTGGCACTGGCTCTGGTGCCGGAAGCAGTGGCCTTTGCTTTTGTTGCCGGCGTAGAGCCGATGGTCGGTCTCTATGCGGCCTTTATGATGGGGTTACTGACTTCAATCTTTGGTGGCCGTCCGGGGATGATTTCCGGTGCAACGGGGGCCACGGCGGTCGTCATGGTGTCACTGGTCGCGGTTAACGGTATCCAATATCTGTTCGCGGCTGTGTTACTGGCCGGTTTGATACAGATTTTGGCCGGTGTCCTTAAGTTGGGTAAATTTATCCGGATGGTACCTCACCCGGTGATGCTGGGCTTTGTGAACGGTCTGGCGATTGTGATCTTTTTGGCCCAGCTGGGGCAGTTCAAGGTCGAAACCAGCGATGGCGTCATGGAGTGGATGCAGGGCGACATGCTTTACATCATGGGTATTCTGATTTTTGCCACTATGATGATCATGCATTTTCTGCCGAAGCTGACGACGGCGATCCCATCCGGTCTGGTGGCCATTGTTGCCGTTACCCTGGTGGTGGTTGGCTTTGATCTGGAAGCCCGTACGGTCATCGATTACGTTCGCGATATGCTGCCAGCAGATCAGGCAGCCGATGCCACTCTGAAGGGTGAGTTGCCGAGCTTTGCGATTCCTATGGTGCCGTTCACCTGGGAAACGCTGATGATTATTCTGCCGTATTCCATTGTGATTGCAGCCATTGGTTTGATTGAATCTCTGTTGACCATGTCATTGATCGATGAGCTGACTGATACCCGTGGTCAGGGTAACCGCGAATGTATCGGGCAGGGGATTGCCAACACCACCAACGGTTTCTTCGGTGGTATGGGTGGTTGCGCCATGATCGGTCAGTCCATGATCAACATTAATTCCGGTGGTCGTGGACGTTTGTCTGGTATTACTGCTGCGTTGGTACTGCTGGCGTTTATCCTGTTTGGTGCACAATTCATCGAGATGATTCCTCTGGCTGCGCTGGTTGGCATCATGTTCATGGTGGTACTGGGAACGTTTGAGTGGTCTTCCTTCCGGATTATGCGCAAGGTGCCATTTACCGATGCCATGATCATCGTGTTGGTATCCGGCGTCACTGTCTTTTATGACCTCGCCATTGCTGTCGTTGTGGGTGTGATCGTGTCCGCGTTGGTGTTTGCCTGGAAACACGCACAGCATATTCAGGCGGATATTTCGGTCGATGAAGAGGGCCATAAAGTTTATGACCTGCGCGGTCCTATCTTCTTCGGTTCTGTCAGCAATTTTAAAGAGTTGTTTGATATCCAGAACGATCCGGAACACGTGGTTATTGAGTTCAAGCGCTCGCGGATCAGTGATCACTCGGGGATTGAGGCTCTGGATACCCTGGCCGAGAAGTACAAGGCCCATGGCACCACGCTGCATTTGCGCCACCTGAGCCCGGAGTGTCGCCAATTACTGAAAAAAGCTGGCAGCCTGTGTGAAGTGAATGTGGTGGAAGATCCGAAATACCACGTGGCTTCAGACGCCCTTGGCGGATAATGATCTGTCATAATTAGCCCCCTTTACGGGGGCTAATAGCTCAACGAATTAACCTTTTCCCGTTTAGAGTATTCTGCTCTTAACTCTCCTTATTCATACTCTTTACGACCCTCCGAACTATACTTTCTCTACCTACCAGAGGAGGTATGAATATGAACTTTCTCCCAGCAGAAACTTACCTGGCCGAGCATCAAATCAAGTTTGATACCCTGGTACATCCGCTGTCGTTTTCATCTATGCAAACTGCGCATTCGGCGCGTATTTCACCATCGAGTCTGGTGAAATCGGTGGTGCTGTGGAACGGCGATGACTACGTCATGTGCCTGTTGCCTGCATCCCATGTGCTGGTTTTAAATTGGGTGGATATGGAAACTGGCGACAAGCACCGTCTGGCAACGGAGAGTGAGGTCGAGCGTCTGTTGCAAGGCTGCGAGCCTGGTGCTGTACCTGCCTTGGGGCAGGCGTTTGATATTCCTGTCCTGTGGGATCACTGTCTGGCCAAACTGGATGAAGCCTATTTTGAAGCCGGCGATCACAAGCGATTGATTCATATGGAAGGGGATGAATTCCGCTCTTTGCTGGATCAGGATTGTGCTATTTCATTGAGCTGTTCACCCGACACCTTGGAATATTACCAATATATCCATTAGCGCTTGGCGTGTTGCCATCCACAAGTAGTTATTCACTTGTCCTACTTTGGATGGAACTTTACAGTCAGAAGGGTGGCTGAATTCCTACCCGTCGGTCGTGCCTCGTAAGTTTTCAGGTTTACCTGTTACACTGTCTCATTACGGTGAATGGAAGCTCGGGGAGGCGTGACCCACTGATGAAGACTCTGTACTGGCATGATTACGAAACCTGGGGCGAGGTGCCGGCCAAAGACCGAGCTTCGCAGTTCGCAGGTATTCGCACTGATGAAGACCTCAATGTCATCGGCTCTCCGCTGGTGATTTATTGCCAGCCGACTCGTGATGTTTTGCCAAAGCCGGAGGCTTGTCTGGTCACCGGGTTATCCCCTCAAAAAGCCTTGGCTGAAGGTATACCCGAGCCTGAATTTATTGCGGCTATTCACGCGGAGTTGTCCATGCCGGGCACCTGCGGCGTGGGCTACAACACCTTGCGTTTTGACGATGAAGTGACTCGCTATACGCTGTACCGCAATTTTTATGATCCCTATGAACGTGAATGGCGCAATGGCAATTCCCGTTGGGACATCATCGATATGGTGCGCCTGACGCGGGCACTGCGTCCCGATGGAATTGAGTGGCCGAATCACGAGGATGGCAAGCCCAGTTTCAAGCTGGAGCACATTACCGCTGCCAATGGTATTGGTCATGAGTCCGCACACGATGCCTTATCCGATGTGCACGCCACCATCGCGGTGGCCAAGTTGATTAAAGAGCGGCAGCCGGCTCTGTATGATCATATCTATCAGTTGCGCAATAAACGCAAGGTGGCGGAATTGATTGATCTGGTGAATCGAAAACCTTTACTGCATATCTCATCCATGTTTCCTGCGGAAAATGGCTGTGCGGCGATTGTGGCTCCGCTGGCCATGCACCCCACCAATAAAAATGCCGTTATTGTGTGTAATTTGTCAGTCGATCCGCAGGCACTGATCAATCTGTCGGCCGAACAGATCGCTGAAAAACTCTACACCCGTACGGAAGATCTGGCAGAGGGAGAGGAACGCATTCCTCTGAAACTGGTTCATCTGAATAAGTGCCCGGTACTGACAACGGTTAAGTTGCTGGACGATGAGGCCGCAACCCGCCTGCATATCGATAAAGCATTGTGTGAGAAGCACTGGCAGCAATTAAAAACGGTTAATCTTAAAGACAAATTGCATCAGGTGTTTGCAAATTCCAATTTTGCACCTTCCCCGGATCCCGAACAGCAGCTGTATGGCGGCTTTCTCAAGGACGCAGATAAGCGCACCTGCGAGCGTGTTCGCAGTGCCTCCGTTGAGCAGTTTTCCAGTCAGAACTTTGTGTTTGAAGACGCGCGTCTTACAGCCATCTTGTTTCGCTATCGAGCGCGTTATTACCCGGAGTCCCTGACCGAGGATGAACGCCAGGAGTGGGAGAGCTGGCGTCAGGCATGGCTAACCAATCCCGAGATGGGTGCGGGTATTACCTTGCCAGAGTTGTCTCAGAGACTGACGAATATTCGTCAGGAGCGTGAGCTGAACGATGAACAACATCAGCTTCTTAGCGATCTTGAAGCCTATGCCGCCGAATTGTTATAAACGTTGCTTTAAGGGTTACGACAGCTGATGGATACTGAAAAAGTTTTGATTCTGGTGGATGTGCAAAATGTCTACTACACCACCCGTCAGGTGTTTTCCCGTAATTTTGATTACAACGTCTTCTGGGTGCAGGCAACCGGAGGGCGTCAGGTTCACAAGGCGTTTGCTTACGCCATCGATCGTGGCGACACTCAGCAGAAGCAGTTCCAGAATATCTTGAGAGCGATTGGGTTTGAGGTAAAACTGAAACCCTATATTCAGCGCAGTGACGGCTCCTCCAAGGGCGACTGGGATGTCGGGATTGCCGTTGATGCTCTGGATTATGCCGGCGAGGTCGATCGTGTCGTCCTGGTCTCCGGGGATGGAGATTTTGATGTGCTGGTGACGCGGCTTCAAGAAAAGTTTGGCGTCCATGTCGACGTTTACGGAGTCAAGTCGTTAACAGCGGCTTCTCTGGTTTCTGCCGCGTCTGATTACTTCCCTATTGAAAACGACCTATTATTGTCCCGGTAGTGATTGTCTCGCCAGTTGTGGTCTCGCTAGTTGTATCCTTTAGAACCTTCTTCTCCTTTTAACACACTCCACGAAATTCTTATCCTTCTACTATACTTCGACCAGTGATCTGGAGAGATTCTGGCGCGGGGCTGCGGTTTCTGTATTTTGCGCTCTCTATTTCAGCTTGTTCTCTTCCTGATTCGATGGGTGCACTCGATTTATAAAGTTTTAAGGATGTTTTTTCGATGAAACAAACGGTACAGGTTATACGGATATTGTGTATTGGCTTCGCATGCTTGTTTGCCTCCCAGAGCTATGCCGCAGAACTGCCAGATGCAAAAACCATCCAGGCGGCGGTGGATAAGGCCTATAAAGATTACAAAACACTGGCAGAGGGGGCTAACGCGGATTATATCCCCGCTTTGGCGAAAGTGGACCCAAACCTTTACGGTATAGCTTTGGTGACTGCAGACGGAAAGCTCTACAAAGCAGGCGATTTGGCAACGGAAGTCTCTATTCAGTCGATCTCCAAAGTCTTCACAATGGCTAAAGTGATCAATGAGTCCGGGGTGAATTCTATCTACGATAACATGGGTGTTGATGCGACCGGGCAGGTCTTTAATTCCATTGTTGCCATTGAGCAGAACCAGGGCGCTGAGATGAATCCATTAGTGAATCCCGGCGCGATTGCCACAACCAGCATGGTCAAAGGTGGCGATGGTAAAGCAGTTTGGGATTCTATCCTGAATTACTACAGTGATTTTGCCGGACGTCAATTGAGTGTGCTGGACGATATTTATCAATCGGAAGCGGCAACCAATCAGCGCAATCAGGCTCTGGCCATGCTGATGAAAGCCTACGGCCACATTGAAGGGAATGCTCTGGAAGCCACTGACATCTACACCCGCCAATGTTCAGTGGGGGTGAACGCTAAGGATTTGGCTGTCATGGCTGCCACCCTGGCCAATGGTGGTAAAAACCCGATCAGTGGTAAAACCCTGGTCAAAGCCGAGGATGTTCCGGAGATACTGGCCGTCATGGCGACAGCGGGCTTGTACGACGATGCCGGAAAATGGCTCTACAAAACCGGTTTGCCAGCCAAGAGTGGCGTCGGTGGAGGTATTATTGCGGTGTCGCCCGGGAAGTTTGGTGTTGCGGTGATTTCTCCTCCTTTGGATCCTGCGGGTAACAGCGTGAGAGCGCAGAAAGCAATAGCGGACATTTCCAATGCACTGGGTGGCAACCCCTATCAGATCATTCCACACTGAGTTCAACAGAGTCACAGGCTGCCGACACTGTGCTTCTGATTTTTTCGTCGGTATTTCTCTATTCAGTCATAGGTTACTGTGAACTGTTTGGTTTAATAACTCTAAATGCAGAGGTGAAGATATGGATGTGACAGCGTTAATCATTATGCTTTTAATCGGTGCCGTTGCTGGCTGGCTTGCGGGTAATCTGATGGCCGGAGGCGGTTTCGGTTTATTGGGGAATATCGTGGTTGGCATTATTGGGGCCGTGGTTGGAGGTTTCCTGTTTGGATTGTTAGGGATTTCGGCTGGAGGACTGATTGGCTCGATCATAACCGCCACGGTGGGTGCGGCTGTACTGCTGTTTGTGGTGGGGCTTATCAAGAAGTGACGATATTACAGTAACGAAAACAGTTAAGAACAGATGAAGTGAACTACCTGGTTGTTAATAAAAAAAGCCGCAAATAGCGGCTTTTTTTATGGATGTTAACGGTACAGCCATCGCTTGGACATTTTTCCAATACCTGCATTCAAACTGTTGGTGGGATCAAGTTGACGATAGTTTTCAGCCAGTGTTGGTTTTGCATGATACTGATGCCCGACATTGTGTTCTGCCGGGTACTCTGCTCCCCGTTCATTCTGTAGCGTCAGAAGTGCTTCTTTAACGGCAGTGAGATCTTCTCCCTTTTTCACCAAATAATCCTGATGAAATACATGGCAGAAAAAGTGACCATAATAGAGTGTGTGTGCGAGTTTTGACGCTAATGATTCGGGTAACTGTTCCTGCCATTGCGGCTCACTGCGTTTTAAGGCGATGTCCAGAGCGATAAGTCCTTCTATTTCGTCCTTATTGATCTGGGCGTATTGAATGGCTGCACCCGCGGCGGAAAAACGCAGCAGATACGCTGATCGACTTTCCTCGGAATCACACAGCAGCGTGTGCAGATCAGATTGCTGTTCAAGCGGCGTCAGAATGTCTTGAATGTCTTTCAAATCATGGGCTTTGATGGTGAGAATCAATTGGTGTTCAAAGCGTTGATTGTATTCGTGCAAACGGGGACTGACCTGTGAGGGGAACCAGTTGGCTATACGATAAATAGCCTTATCCACCAGGTTGGATTTTATCCAGGGCAGGGCGATCAACAGTTGAGTCAATTGACGTTTCAATTTGAAGAATGCCGGCAAGTAGTCCGTGCCGAAGGTCTGAATCATTAAGACCGTATCCCGTCCATAACGATCTGAAAGTTCAAATACCTCTCTGTGCAGGTATTCTGCGGATACGGGGAGATTCCGGGCTTTTTCCAGTATGTTCCGGCGAACAGCTTCCATCGTTGCTGTTGAATTGGTGCCGAGGTACAGCGTGTGATCTTCACCCTCCTGCAAGAAGGTATCCATGCGCACTGCAAATACGGCGAGCTTACCTGCGCAACCACTGGCTTCATGCAGGCGACGTGGGTCCGCATTAAACCGGGCTGGCGAGTCGCTGTGAATATGCCTGACCCACTCAGAGTATTCCTGATCTGATGCTTTTTTCGTGGATGTCTTAATGTCTTCTTCAGTAAAGTCGCCGGATTGTAAACGCTTCAGAATTTCTTCAGGGGTATCGCCGAGTGCCAGATCGAGATGATTCACCAGTTCCAGTTGGCCTTCATGATTGACTTTGGCATATAGAGCCAGCTCGGTGTACGCCGGTCCTCTTTGCACAAGGGAGCCGCCGGAATTGTTGCAGATACCTCCGACAATGGAGGCACCGATACAGGATGATCCGATAACCGAGTGGGGTACACGTCCGTAGGGCGCCAAAACCTTTTCCAATGAAAACAGGCTGGCGCCGGATAGGGCAATGATTTGTTTCTGCTGTTCGAGTACGTGAATGCCGTCAATACGACTGGTGCTGATGACTATGGTTGGTCTGTCGCAGCCTTCGGTTGGCGTAGACCCACCTGTTAATCCGGTGTTGGCTGCCTGCATGACGACAATTACCCGGGCTTCGACGCATAATTGCAGTAATTGCCACTGTTGCCACAGGGTTGAGGGGCGTACCACTGCCAGCACCGGGCCGCCGCCTTCACGAAACCCTTGTCGATAAGGGGCCGTTGAACGTTTACTGGTGAGCAGATGACGTCTGCCCACAACGTTTTGCAGCGCTTTCAATAAAGACTGATAAGGCATCAGGTAATAAGACTCCGAGCGTATAGACCTGGTCTGAAGGTGCACCTCAATGATGGCTTACTGTAACTTGTTCCGCGGCAGGCTGTGGCTGCTTCGTCGTTGCTGAGTCCGCTGATTTTCACCGGCCAGCAGTGGGGGAGCATCCAGCTGATTGAGCGGTTGGCTGTCATTTCGGTTCAGAGCACCGTCGGCAGCCAGTGATAGGTAGCGAGAGCAGCAGACGCGCAGAAACGACGTGAAGTTGCCGACATCGTGATCGGCATCCAGTGATTCCAGATACAAGCGGGTGATCAGTTGTCCGACACTCAAGTCGTCTCGCAGAGCTATTTCTTCCAGTAAATCCCAGAAAAACTGCTCCAGACGAATCGATGTCGCCATCCCGTCAATCCGCAGAGAGCGGGTTTTACTGCTCCAGAGTTCGCTGTCCGCGTCGATAAACAATTGGCACATAAGCTTAATGCTCCCGATGGAATGCTGAATGACGACTTAAAGCTACGTACAAGAATTAAAACTACGTACAAGAACTAAAACCACGTACAAGAATTAAAACCAGGTACAAGAATTAAAACAAAGCCACAAACTGTTGCAGCATGGCAGGGTGTGCGGGCCAGGCCGGTGCGGTCACCAGTTTACCATCGGTAACCGCCTGATCCACTGGCAGAGACACATATTCTGCACCGGCCAGTTTTACCTCAGGTTCGCAGGCCGGATAGGCCGATACTCGCTTACCGGATAACACCCCCGCAGCTGTCAGAATTTGAGGGCCGTGGCAAATCGACGCCACTGGCTTATCGGCTTCGAAAAAGGCCTGTACGATTTTAAGTACTTCCTCGTTCAGTCGAAGATACTCAGGAGCCCGGCCACCGGGAATGTAGAGGGCATCATAGTCATCAGCGTTGACGTCATCAAAGCTGGCGTTCAACTCAAAGTTGTGTCCTCGTTTCTCACTGTAGGTTTGATCACCTTCAAAGTCGTGGATGGAGGTGGGGATCGCCTCTCCAGCTTTTCGATCAGGGCATACGGCATCGACTTGATGGCCCATGGCCAGAAGAGCCTGAAAAGGCACCATGTTTTCATAATCTTCTACAAAATCGCCGGTAATCATCAGTACTTTAGCCATGAAATACTCCTCGCAAGCTTTTTGAATAAGGTAAACGCTATAGATCTTGATCTTGAAGAATAGTTGTTCGTCTCAAGAATCAAGTCGTAAAAAGCTATTTAAACACGGAAATTCTCAGGGCAGGTGTTACTCTGTTACTACGTTTTCGTTACTACGTTTTCGTTACTACGTTTTTAGTTACTAGGTTTTCAGTACTACGTTTCGGATCAGTTCGCAGAGAGGGTTTTTCTGCCGGAATATCCGCTTTAATCAAACCGTAAGGAGTGAGCCAGAATGAAAGTGTTACTCAGAGTCGCGGTGTTGGCCGCTGTATCTGTAGTGGTTGCGTGTGATTCAGGATCAGGGGAATCAGAACCCAAGGGGGTTATTCCAGAACATCAAATGGACGCGTTGGATAAAGCGAAAGGGGTGGAGCAGATGTTGGAGGAGTCCAGCAAGCAGCGTAATGAGATGTCGGAAGACTGAATGCAGCTCGTGTGAACTGCATTCAGACGTCTACTATTCCTCAGAATAACTCACAGAGTAGGCTCAGAACAACTCAGAGAGTATGGCCCAGAACAGCTCACTGAGGCTAATCAGAGTTGATCGAATCGGTCTGCATTCATGATCTTGTTCCATGCTGCGATAAAGTCATGAACAAACTTATCTTTGGAATCGTCTTGTGCGTAAACCTCTGCCAGCGCTCGTAACTGGGAGTTAGAGCCAAAAATCAGATCGACCCGTGAGCCTGTCCATTTAAGCTCACCGGTTTTTCGGTCGCGCCCTTCAAAGATATCGTCATCCTGAGTGGCTTTCCACTCGGTGTTGATGTCGAGGATGTTCACGAAAAAGTCATTGGTGAGGGTTTCCGGAGCCTGGGTTAGAATGCCGTGTGAGGTTTGTCCGGTATTCGTGTTAAGAGCTCTCATGCCACCGACTAAAACAGTCATCTCTGGTGCAGTCAATGTCAGAAGCTGAGCCTTGTCCACCAACAGCTCCTCTGCCGATACGCTGTATTTGGCTTTCAAAAAGTTTCGGAAGCCGTCTGCTGCGGGCTCAAGTGGCGTAAACGAGTCGACATCGGTTTGCTCTTGAGTAGCATCAGTACGACCAGGAATAAACGGTACATCGATATTATGCCCGGCATCCTTTGCGGCTTTTTCAATGGCAGCACAACCACCCAATACAATCAGGTCGGCAAGTGAGACGCGCTTGCCGTCGCTCTGTCCCTTGTTGAACTCTTCTTGCATGCCTTCCAGAGCTTTCAGGACCTTGGCCAGTTGATCGGGTTGGTTCGCCGCCCAGTCTTTCTGCGGTGCAAGGCGAATACGAGCCCCATTGGCGCCACCGCGCATGTCAGAGCCACGGAAGGTGGAGGCAGAGGCCCATGCAGTTGTAACCAGCTCGCTAACGGATAAGTCAGAAGCCAGAAGCTTGCCTTTCAGAGCCGAGATATCGTGGTCGTCAATCAGTTCATGATCGACGTCCGGCAGCGGGTCCTGCCAGATCAATTCCTCGGAGGGCACTTCTGGGCCAAGGTAACGAGCAACTGGGCCCATATCCCGGTGAGTCAGTTTGTACCAGGCGCGGGCAAACGCATCGGCAAACTCTTCAGGATTCTCGTGGAAGTGTTTGCAGATTTTCCGGTAGGCAGGGTCTTCGCGCATGGCCATGTCCGCTGTGGACATCATAATGGGCATACGCTTGGAAGGATCCTCCGCGTCAGGCGCCATGTCCTCTTCTTTGAGCCCCTTGGGCTGCCACTGGTGCGCACCGGCTGGACTTTTGGTTAATTCCCACTCGTAGCCGAACAGGACATTTAGATAACTCATGTCCCAGGTAGTGGGTGTGGGCGTCCAGGCGCCTTCCAGGCCGCTGGTGATGGTGTCACGGCCCTTGCCGCTGCCAAAGCTGTTTTTCCAGCCGAGACCCATTTCTTCAAGGGGGGCGGCTTCTGGTTCGGGCCCTACATGATCGTCGGGATTGGCGGCACCGTGGGTTTTACCGAAGGTATGGCCGCCACAGGTCAAGGCTGCTGTTTCGTAGTCATCCATTGCCATACGAGCAAAGGTTTCACGGATATCCCGCGCTGATGCGAGAGGGTCAGGTTTGCCATCCGGTCCTTCAGGATTGACGTAGATCAGACCCATTTGTACCGCGGCGAGAGGGTTTTCCAGATCCCGATCGCCGGAGTAGCGGCTTTTGGGGTTGTCGCTGGCGGCCAGCCATTCGTCTTCAGCACCCCAGTTAACGTCTTCTTCGGGCTCCCAGATATCTTCCCGACCACCGGCGAAGCCAAAGGTTTTAAAGCCCATGCTTTCCAGGGCGCAGTTGCCTGTCAGGATCATCAGGTCGGCCCAGGATATCTTGTTGCCGTACTTTTGTTTGATCGGCCAGAGCAGTCGGCGTGCTTTATCGAGACTGGCGTTATCGGGCCAGCTGTTGAGGGGGGCAAAGCGCTGGGAGCCTGACCCAGCACCGCCTCGGCCATCACCTATACGGTAGGTCCCAGCGCTGTGCCAGGCCATACGAATAAAGAATGGGCCGTAGTGGCCGTAGTCTGCAGGCCACCAGTCCTGTGAGTCAGTCATCAAGGCATACAGGTCTTTTTTCAACGCTCTTAAATCGAGCTTTTTAAACTCTTCCGCGTAATTGAAGCGTTCCTCCATGGGGTTGCAGAGCGCAGAGTTCTGATGAAGGATTTTCAGGTTCAGTTGATTGGGCCACCAGTCTTGATTGGCGGTACCTCTGTCGTCCATTTGTGTCCGTGAACCGTGCATGACAGGGCATTTACCACCAGTTTGACTACCGCTCATAACATTCTCCATTTGGCTTTATACAGGGTTGTATAGTTTGTTTTTATATCAATACTGGTGCCTGGACAGAAATTGTGGATATTCAGTGACCCAATAGTTTTCTTATATGGCTTGTTTGTTTCGTAGAAATTGTAGCTTATAAAGGGGTAAAGCATAGTCGATTACAATCAATTTACCATGGCGTGTAATTAGGCCTCTGTGGTGGTCTACCCGAGATGGTCTTTAAATGGAGGTTCTAGACTTCAAGAACATTTCTGAGGACTGCGTGTCACATCTCTCTACACAATTGACCTGGTCGGTAACTAATGCAATCCTTGAGGAAGTATTGTCTGGCATATAAGGAATACGCTCGCATGGAGAATAGCCACAGGTTGGGTCGAAGTGTCTCAATCCGGGTGAAAATTGCCCTGACGACTGGGGTGTTGGCGGTCATAATCTGGTGTATTCTCGCGGGCTTCAGTTATCGTGTAACCGGCGTTGTACTGCAAACGGCCAGTCAGAATATGTTCGATGCGGCGACCCGTTCAGTCAATGATGCCATTCTATCCACCTACCGTCCTGTTGAGCGTTCCACATCGATTTTGGCGTTTAGTCTATTGGGTGCAGCAAATACAGTAGAAGAATGTCAGGCACTTCTCCCCCTATTAACGGAAATCCTCGAAAAGCTTTCGACCGCGACTGCAATTCAACGCGGTGATATTAACGGTAACTATTTTATTGTCCGAAAACTGCAGGATACTTCACTGCGTTTACGCTTTGACGCACCGAAGGAATCCAAGTGGGTCGTTGATAATATTGTTGGGAAAACTGGTGCGCACACTCGCAGGTTTTATAGTGAGCAACTGTCCGAGATCGATGTGCGTCAGTTGGTAAGCTCAGAGTACGATCCAAGAGCTCGTCCCTGGTTTAAAGCCTCGTTAAATACTCAGGACACCATTACCACCGACCCTTATGTGTTCTTTTTTATGCGCAGTGTGGGGGTCACAGTGGCTCGGGCAAACCGTGATAAAACTGCCGTGATCGCTACGGATATTACACTTAAGTCGATTGCCCACAGTTTGCAAAAAAATCGAATCACTCCCTCCACAGAAAGTGTTTTGATGACGGAGCAGGGAGTTATGGTCTGGAGTGTCGATGCGCCAGGTTTGGTGGATACCAATGATGGTTTGCGACGCCCTACGTTGAGAGAACTGGGGGTGCCGGTTTTTAATCAAATAGCTGCGGGAGTTGTACCTGATGACTGGCTGGTGCATAAGTCGACCCTGAAACTCACTGATAGCATCAGCCCCGATTTGTTAATCGCGGTTCCTAAAGCTGAGTTGTTAAGCGAACTCAGTGATGAGCGCAATAAGTTATTGATTGTGTCATTGGCGATGCTGTTTTTGCTGATACCGGTTGCCTGGCTTCTGGCGAGTCGAATATCCACGCCACTCAGAGAGTTGCACAGGGCCATCTCAGACGTTGGAAAGGGCAATATTAATTTTTGGCTGCCGTCAGTCAAAAGCAAGGATGAAGTGGGAGATCTTAATCTCGCTCTGCGTACTATGCGTCAATCCTTGATGCAGCATGTTGAAGACCTGGCCACAGCCCGGACTGCTCGCGAGAAGATGGAAAGTGAGCTGGATGTAGCTCGCAGAATTCAAATGAGCTTGGTGCCCGGCAATGGGGAAATGGCCATCCCTCTGGGGCAAGATGAACTCTATGCCCGATTGCTTCCCGCGCGAGCTGTCGGTGGAGATCTGTATGAAACGATCAGGCTTCCAGATGGCCGATATTTTATTGCGGTGGGCGATGTGTCAGATAAGGGCATTCCCGCCGCCTTGTTTATGTCGCGAGCCTGTACCCTGGCCAAATTATTAATTCCGAGAGAAACCAGTCTGGCGGAATTGGTGGCATCCTTAAATGATGAGCTGGAAGAGGGCAATGATGCCTGCATGTTCATTACCCTGTTTTGCGCCATTTATGATTCTACTACAGGGCATCTTCAATGCGTGTGTGCAGGACACAATCCGCCAATGATCGTCAATGCGGAAGGCACGGTTATGATGGTGATCGCCACGGGTGCTCCGCTTGGGCTTTTTCCTGGCAATGAGTATCTCGAGACCAATACTGTTCTCGATTTTGGTGAACGATTGGTGATCTATACTGATGGTATTACGGAAGCCTTTGATCCCCGGCGTAATGAGTTCACAGATGTTCGCCTGTTTAACTTGCTGACGGATCAAGGGGTAAGCAATACGGTAACCGAGGCGGGTGAGGAACTTCTGAAGGCAGTATCCGATTTTTCCGGCGAAGCCGACCAGTCTGATGATATCACCCTGATGATTCTGGATCGTAAAACCCTTCGTGCTGAATCCGAATACAGAGCTGAAGATGATCGTACTGATGAAACCGGTTTTTCACTGCCAGCACCTTTTACATTTAAAGTGCCTCTTGATCTCAGTGATAGCGCGTTTCCTGTTCGGGACTCAGTGGATGCTCTTCAGCGTTTTGGCATGGATCACCAAATTCCGTCAGCAGTTATTGAAGAGTTGATGGTGGTTCTGGATGAGGTGATTAGCAATATTGTTAAATACTCACAAGACCCTACCGGAGAAGCATCGTTGTTGTTGACGCTGGAACAGAAAGCCATTGTGTTTAAATTTGTGGATCAGGGTATACCTTTTAACCCATTGGGTCAGAGTGCTACTGATCTTGACGTGCCAGCGGAGGATTTGGCTGAAGGCGGGATGGGTATTCAGCTCATTCTCTCCATGACGGATCATCAGGTTTATGAACGAGTATTTGCTATGAATGTACTGACGTTGTCCCGAAACCTATTGGAATAGGTTGTTGATGAAACGATTAATTTAGAGTTGTACTTTGATGGTTTCAGGGGCGATGACAGATTGTTGTCAAATGTGTGAGTTAATTTCAGGGGAAAGAAAGCTATGCCATTAAACATTGACGTGAATCAGAAACAAACCCGTGCTTTAAAAATTGCGCTTGAAGGTTCTTTGGATAGTGAGACTGCGCCAGATCTCGAAAAGATCGTCTCGGAGATCGGTGAAGAAGTGCAACTGGTTATTTTTGATATGAAAGATCTGACGTTTCTGAGCTCGGCTGGACTTCGCGTTATTTTTTCAACGTTGAAACGCCAGAAAGCTAAGGGTGGGCGCGTCGCTGTCAGCCACATGAGTCCGGGAGTCAAAAAGGTCTTTGAAATTGTGAAGGCTCTGCCTGATTTGACGGTCTTTGCCAGTGTTGAAGAGATGGACGCATACCTGGCTTCTTTCCAGTAGACGTTTTAATGGCGGATATTGAAGCTTGGTCTAATCTGAAAAAGACATTTTAATTTAACAGCAAGGATGGACCATACAATGACGTTAGCCAAAAAGCTGGGTGCAGAGTTTATAGGGACATTTTGGTTGGTTTTGGGTGGCTGTGGCAGTGCAGTGCTGGCAGCCGCTTTTCCGGATGTGGGGATTGGTTTACTCGGCGTATCTCTCGCGTTTGGCCTGACGGTCTTAACGATGGCCTTTGCCATTGGTCATATTTCAGGTTGTCATTTAAATCCAGCCGTGTCTTTTGGGTTGTGGATGGGCGGGCGATTTCCGGTTGCTGAACTGGTTCCTTACATCATTGCCCAGGTCTTGGGCGGTTTGTTGGGTGGGGCTATTCTATATGTAATTGCTTCCGGACAGGCCGGGTTTGATGTCACGGCGGGTTTTGCTTCCAATGGTTACGGTGAACACTCTCCCGGAGGTTACAGTCTGATGGCTGCCTTGACCTCAGAAATTGTGATGACGTTTATGTTCCTGATAATCATCCTTGGGGCAACGGATAAGCGGGCTCCACAGGGTTTTGCGCCCATTGCGATTGGTTTGGGCCTCACTCTGATTCACTTGATCAGCATTCCCGTCACCAACACCTCGGTCAATCCTGCTCGCAGTACCGGGGTGGCATTGTTTGAAGGCGGTTGGGCTATTTCGCAACTATGGCTGTTTTGGATTGCGCCTATCGTGGGTGCGGTCTTGGCTGGGTTGGTGTATCGCTGGTTTGAAACCGAAGATTAACGGGTCGATAACCGGGAAAGAGCCAGTTCCGCCTGGGACTGGCTAAATCCATTGTTCTTTCGATGTTGAGGTGACCAGCCCAGAATGAACCGGTGAAAATCAGCCCAGGCGAAAGGAAAGAGCTCCCGCCATTCTTTTTCCAGGTCGTCGAGGTTAATCTCGCCCTTATTCGTGGATACTGACACCGTTTGGCGCAATGCCATAAAGTATTCATCCAGTAAGCTTTCATAGTGTTTTTGACAAGCTTCCTCGCTCAGGCAGCTACCGAGAAAATACACCACATCTTTCATCCCGCAACCGCCACCCACGTATTGAAAGTCTACGGCTGCGACGTGATGCCCATCATGACTGAAGCAGAAATTGGCAACCTTGGCATCACCGTGGACAAGGGTTTTGTATCGGCATGCATCCAGACGCTGATCAATAGCCAGCGCGTTTGTTTTAAGCGCGGAGTCAGCCATTTTCTCCAACTCATCAGGACGGGTATCGAGATGCCAGTAAGTTCCCTTGGGCCACAATCCATCTGGCCAGGGGGAGGGTGGGTTCTGTGTTAAAAACTGTGCGTGAAAACCCGCCAGCCAGCGAAGACAGACTTTGCTGCGCTCCGGGGTAAGATCCTCAGCTCTGAGGAAATAACCGCTGGCATCAAGGTCTTCCAAAATGATGTACGTGAGAGAGCTTTGCTGATCGGTGAAGGTGCCGTAGCAACGGGCCACTGTGCAGGTGTCATTGCACTGGCTCGCCCAGTGTTGATACCAGCAGGCTTCGACTTCGTAGGAGCGCAACTTGCGCTGATGTGACAGTGGCGTATTCCAGCCCCTTGGGTGGTTTGCTTCCTCTGGCGGCTGGATGGTTTTGACCACGACGCTGGAAGGCTTATTGATGTCGTTAGCGGATTCTTCAGTACGGCTGGCGTATTCTTCAGTACAGTCGTAAGGTGCTGCCAATTGGCTGGCAGCAGGATCATAGCTCAGGTGAAAGCGGACAATACTGCCATACCCGCTCCAAAGCTCTTGCAGTGTTTCGATGGGTACGGCCCGATGGGCACCGAATAGTTGTGTCAGATGTGACTGAATGTCCAAAAGCGTTTTACCTGTACTTGTCTGAATCCGGGCTGGGCAGTGGCAGCATAAAACAATAAATGCGAAACCATAAAAAACGCCCCAATGGGGCGTTTTACTGGAACCTGCTCTGGGCAGACTCTATCGTGAATGAGAGTCCGGATGAAGTGTTATTCGTCACTCCATTTAAAATCCTTGTACTCTTCACGCAGGTCTTTTTTGCTGAGTTTTCCAGTGGCAGTGTGAGGCAGGGAATCGACAAACACACAGTCTGCCGGCGTCCACCATTTGGCGACCTTGCCATCGAACCACTCCAGCATTTCGGCTTCCGTCAGGGTTTCACCTTCTTTCACAATGGCGAGCAGCAGTGGGCGTTCGGTCCATTTGCTATGGTAAACACCAATAACAGCGGCTTCGGCCACCTTGGGATGGTTGACCGCGCAATTCTCCAGATCAATGGAAGAAATCCATTCGCCACCGGACTTGATGACGTCTTTGGTACGATCGGTGATCTGCATTAGGCCGTCAGAAGACATACAGGCCACATCGCCTGTTTCAAACCAGCCATTTTCGTCTGCACCGCCGGAATCCAGTTTGTAATAAGACTCTGTGATCCAGGGGCCACGAACCTTGACCGAGCCGGACGATTTTCCGTCCCAGGGCAGTTCGTTGCCATCTTCATCTTCAATACGCATGTCCACACCGAAGATGGGGCGACCCTGCTTGAGGCGGTTGGCCATGTATTCGTCTTTGGGCAGTTCCTTTTCATGCAGGTTTGGACGGTTATACGTGCCCAGAGGGCTCATTTCCGTCATGCCCCAGGCGGTTTGAACTTCGACATTATGCTTGTCGGCAAACTCTTCAATGATCCGCTGAGGGCAGGCAGCACCACCTACTGTCAGACGCTGCAAGCTGGGCACTTTCTCGCCGGAAGTTTCCAGATACTGCAATAGAGCCAGCCAAACGGTGGGGACACCGGCAGATGAGGTGATTTTGTGGGTGTTGATCAGGTTACACAGGGTTTCGCCATCGCCCATCTTGGGGCCAGGCATGACCATCTTTGCGCCTACCATGGGGCCTGAGTAGACCAGTCCCCAGCCGTTGACGTGAAACATGGGCACGATCGGCATAACCACTTCACGGGAGGACATGCTCATCGCATCAGGCAGGGAGCAGGCGTACACGTGAAGAATGGTTGAGCGGTGGTCGTAAACCACGCCCTTGGGGTTTCCTGTGGTGCCTGAGGTGTAGCACATGGCGGAAGCGGCGGTTTCGGCCAGTTCCGGCCAGTCAAACGTATCCGGCTTGTCAGCGATCAGGGTTTCATAGCAAATCGCATTGCGCAGGCTGGTGTCTGGCATATGGGCTTCGTCCGTCAGGACAATGAATGCCTCGACGTTGGGCACTAAGTCCTGCACTTTTTCCAGAACGGGCACAAAGGCGACATCGATGAAGATCCAGCGGTCTTCCGCGTGATTAATGATGAATTCCAGCTGTTCCGGGAACAGGCGAGGGTTGACGGTGTGACACACCATGCCGGAGCAGGAGATCGCGTAATACAGCTCCAGATGACGGTAATCGTTCCAGGCCAGAGTCCCAATGCAATCGCCTTCTTTCGCACCAAGATCTTGCAGGGCATTGGCCAGCTTGCGGACACGCTTAAAGGCGTCCCCATAGGTGTAGCTGTGGCAGGGGTTGTCGGCGGTCACGGAGACGATTTCGGCCGCACTGTGTACCTTGTCGGCAAACTTCATCAGTGACGTGATCGTCAATGGTGTATTCATCATTGTGCTATGCATTAGCTTTCTCTCGCAGTCAGAAGTGAGATGGCTTACCGGAAACCGTGGGGTTCCAGAAATTTTGTTATTTTTGCTGAATGATTAAACGCTCAGCCTGTTCGTATGCATGGGCTACCGTGGGTGCTGTGGTGGGCCGTTTTGCCTCTTGTTGATCCACAACCGCTTTTGTAGCTCTGCCTTCCTCTCTCGCCCGAAGTATATTCAAACAAACGTTTAAATGGTAGGTGTGGAGAGATCAAATGGTGACCAGTGATAAGCTAACGGTCACGAAAAGTATTCGTTGTCTTTGGTTTGATCGACGACTTATCCCTGCAATTTCTTATCCCTGCAATTTACTGACCAGTAAACTTTTATTAAATCCACAAAACTCTTCTTTAAACCCCAAAGCTCTTTTTTAAACCCTGGCAACGCATTTTTAAAGCCAAGAAACACTCTTTAAAAAGAATGGCATGTTTCAATGAACGTTACATGTTTTTAAAGGTGTAGCGTGCCACTTTGCATCAACGTTAGTGGCTGAGGTCAGCCGATCTCGGGGACTAGCCGATCACTGAGACAGGTCAAGCACCGAGACTCAAGGGTATAACGATTACTGGATGATTTTGATCCACTCGCCAGGGCTGGGTTCCCCGCGCGGGTAATAGCCATTCAGCAGGCGCAGTTGATCTTCTGCAAACTTGCCTAAGGGTACAACTTCTGCAAGACGTTTAAAGGTCGTTTGGTCATTGGCTTTTACGTAATGTATTTTTTGGCTTTTGCCTGATACTTTGCGCGCCGTTTGAGATGGGCGAAACGAGTGAATACTGGCGAGAAACTTTTCGTCATCGGTTTTGGGGCTTCCCTTTTCCTGTTCATTTGCTGGGGCTCCACTGTCGTTAAAGACAACGCCTTTGATGATGTAAACTCGCCGTCCCTGATAGAGCACGGCCAACCGCGAGGGGTGGGGGTTGCTGGAGCTGGCGGGTACAACACCGGTATGGCCAATCAATCCGAACTGGGAAAAGGGTTCCGATTGCTGCAGTGCTGTGACCTTAAGCTGCTCGCGGATGTACACGTCCGGGGCAATGGGCGTTCTGAGAATGTCCACCTGGATACTCATTTGAGCGTGACCGTCCGGCGCTTTGGAGAGAATCTGGCGACGCTGATTTTCTGGTTGCCAACCCTGCGGGAAATCGATACTGAAGCCCAGCTTGCTGTGGCTGTAGGTATTGTTCTGGGCGGCTTTGAGGGTTTTGGGGTTGTAATTGATGCCGTATAACACGCCTTCGGTCGCTTCTCTGAACTCTGCCCGGTTATCGATACCGCTTTGATCTTTGTAATGTTCACTGGCTTTGCCAACCGCTTCTTGCAGGCGCTCGTCGTTGCGCGGGTGAGTGGCGAAGACTCCGTGATACGTTGCGGTTTTTTGTCCGGTTGCACGAGCCATACGGCGGGCGAAGCGCTCCTGATCCTTGAGAACACCGATGACTTCAATCATGGCATTAGGGTTGTAGCCACTGTTGTAAAGATATTCCGCCCCCAGGCTGTCAGCTTCCAGCTCCATGTCCCGGCCATAGCCCATGACCGCAGCGGTACCCCAGAGGTCAGTGACGTCACCGATCATAGTGCTGCCTGTGGTGAGTACAGAGAGTACAGTGACAACACTGGAGCTCTTGCGCGCGGTGTCCTGTTTCACGGAATGCCGGGCGGTTACGTGGCCTATCTCGTGAGCCATCACCGCAGCCAGTTGCGCTTCAGAATCCAGATACGTTATCAGACCACGATTGACGTAGATGTAACCGCCAGGGAGAGCGAAAGCATTAATGTCCGGGCTGTCGATAATGGTAAAGGTGTACTCCAGTTCGGGACGATCGCCGTTTTTAGCGAGTTTCTGGCCGATACGTTCAACATAGGCTTGCAGCTTTTCATCCTGGTACACGGGTGTGGATTCCAGAATCTTCTCGTGCAGTTCCTTCCCAAGTTCGATTTCCTTATTTTCGCTCATAAAAACCAGGTTCGGCATACCACTGGCTGGATTGACAGAACAGCCGCCGAGATTCAGCAGCGCAATCGCGAAGATAAAGAAGATGATCAAGCGGTGGTACATGTAGAGCTCCCTGGCCAGGTTATCCTTGGGGTTGAATAGGGTTGAATGGGGTTGAGTGAGAGTGGATTGTTTTGGGCTTGTTTATAGCCCGTCAGGGTTTAAAAAGCTTCTCAGCTGGAGCCCCATGGCTTTGCAGGCATTTTTCTGAACCTGAGCAATCAGTGGAATAGGAACGACAACAGCGGGCATGTAGGACGTGCCGGAGGCATCCGCACTGATCTGTCCGATATTTTCCAGCTCCTGATAGTCCCAGATGTGTGCTTCGTAGTCCGATTCTTTATCCCAGGTGCCAAAGCCAAAACAGCCGGCGCCGCCTGCTCCAATGGAGCAACCAATGGAGCCACTGCTGCTGGTGGTTTCGGTATTACCATCGACCCAGATGATATAGCGGATATTGAAGTGACTGATGGCGGCTTCAACGTCCTGGCGGGCGAGCAAACGGTTCATATCCTTGATACGCATGGGAGCCGTGCGGGGTTCAAACCAGGGGTAGAGGGCATCCATGAAATCCCGTTCCGGGATGACCGTAATGACTTCGTTGTTGTCATCGAGGATATCGCCAATGCAATCAATCAATTCTGGCTCTGTCTCATAACTGCTGGAATGGCGGCGGCCAAGCACCACAACATGTTCGCCTTCGGTGATTACCGTGTTGTCTCTGGCCTGATACTCGTCGATTGTCACGGATGTACAACCCTGTAACAGAACGCAACACAGAAGCAAAAAGCCGCCAATCTGTAAGCCGCTTTTACGCAAAGAGAGCGAGCATCTGATAATGCGGGATGAAAGTGTAACGCTGGAAGTGACGTTGGTTAGCACGGTTCACTCCTGATAGTTGACTTGCTGGACTGATTGTTGCGGAAGAGCGCGTTTCGTATCACTCGGGTCTGGTATAGCTTGATTGGGGGCACGAGTTTGAGCCGTCTGGGAGCGCGTGTGGTCAGCGACCCAGGCTCTGATTTCAGGGACGCGTCGGGTGCCCAGAGACAGGTTGGCCCCCAGGTCACGCAGCGCCACGATCACTGCGGCGTTCATGGCGTCTTCGTCCGATTGCATAAACGCGGTGGGAGTTTTGCCATATGCGGTTACAATCCAGTCGGCAATCATAATGCCCTGAGGAGAGTAAACGCTCAGGTTGTACTTCAACCAGACCTCGTACACTTTGAATTTGGTTTCCCGCGGCACGGAGTATTGGAAATCGGTGAGCTTGGGATAGAACACCATATTGGTGTTGGCGGGGGATTGAGGAGTGGGCAGGCTGCTGATTTCTTCTACGTGGGTAAACAGTTTGGGCAGAATCGTATTGAACAGCTGAACCTGAGCCGCGCCATTATCAATGATCCACTTGCTCCGGTCTTCACTGGCTTCGGTGTAGACGTAGTCCTTGAAATCATCGTCGTACAGAACGCCCAGAGTCTGGGGTATAGGTTCAATGAGCGGTTGGGGGAATTGCCCGGTGACCTTCAGGCTGTTGGTACAGCCCCCCAAGGCTATCAGTAGCGTTAACAGAACCACTTTAGTGACAGGCTTCATGTGTAGGTCTCTCAAGGGTTTGGTTGAGCTAAATATATTTCAGAGCTAGATATATTACATAGCTAGATATATTACAGATCTAGAGCGTATCCACGTTTCTAGCCCAGTCGAAGCTACTGGCTGATTTCCAGCTGCTGTCGCTATTTTTGTCGGGCTACCCATCAAGGCGGTGAGTATTTTTTATTGATCACACCACCAGTTTAGTTGAAAACTGCGACTCTGCTGGCTGCTTGCTATGGGCGAAAATCATTCAATCCCACAAAGGTGCCGCCATTGCGGTAAGCCAGCTCCCTCATCAGGGCGGCAAAGCGAATTCCGGTGGTCTGTAAGTGGGCGGGGCGGGAAAACTGCACCGGGAAGCCCACAGCATGAATCCGCACCATCCTCTCGCCGGGTTTGCGCTCCCGATTGAGACGGTCGACGGTTCGTACAACCGTTTGAATTGAGCGTCCGGTAAATTCATCGCCCATCACATACAGACTGATTTTCTTATTGGGGTCATAGAAGGAGCGCACCGCTCGTTCGATGCCTTCCACCGGGCTACTGTTACTGAACGGGTTCCAGCGGCGCAGGCGTTTCATGATCACGTCGCGACGTCCGGGCGTATCAGGTATCCACTCGCCCCGGTAATTGGAGAACATATAGTCGCCCATATCGTTCATCACCTGTATGCCTTTCACCTGTGGATAGATATTCAGTGTGGCAACCAGCTCTTCCATCATCCTTTCCCAGCTGTAATTGAACATACTGCCAGAGGTGTCGATGATGAAAATTATGTACTCACTGTCCACGGGGATGCCGCCAATAACACTGTTCTGGCGTTGATGCTGCCGGCCCAGAAGGCGTTCCATTTCAGCGGTGAGTGTTTGCATAGCCTGGTAGAGTTCACCGCGACGGTTGCCGTCAGAAGAGGATGACGAGGCCATCCGTGCGGTATCGGCCTGAATCTGCTGCAGCTCGCTTTTGAGGATGGCGATGCGCTTTTCTTTTTCGGAGAGTTGTTCGTGTTTGGCGTCCAGATCACGGTTCAGGATGACAGTTTCACCGCGTAAGGTGAACAATTTCTCCTGCATATCCTTGATCTGGCCCTCCATGTTAACCGTAGATTGTTCAACCACGAGCGGCTCAACGGTTTTGGTGATCAGCAACAGCAGGACAATGGCGCCGAAACCACAGCAAACCACGTCCAGAAAAGACATGTTGAACTCTTCCTGTTCTCTGCGTTTTCTCACGTCACCTTTTCCTGTTGCTTATCTAGCTATTCTAGCTATTGCTGTAGTCGTTGCGGTTGGAAGTCTGTCGTTTTAGGGCCAGTCTTTGGACGGGCTGATAAAGGATCCTCGTGTGACCTGCGCCAACTGCCAAAAGGCCGCAGCGGCCATAGGATCACCTTCCATGGGGGCCAGTATGACGTTCACCGGAATCCCATCTGGCAAAAGCTCCACGGCTTTATTAAACAGCTTCACCCGTTCCGGGCCGCTGACGGTGTTGTTACGTGGCTTGCTCATGCCTTGTGTGGGCAGACCATCGGTAATCAGGTAAATATTGTCAGGGCGCGGTGACAACAAGCTCACAGACTGAAAGACCCGTTCCAGACTGGTACCGTTCTCGGGAATCGTCTTGCGCATATTGAGAATGCCCTGTTCCAGCTGAGCGCCGTCACTGACGTTAAGCCAGGTATTTTCGGTACCTTTCAAAACCGATGTGACACCGGTATTAAAAGTGTAGATCTGATATCGGCTTTTAGTGGGTAATTGAGCCGAAAGCCAATCGACGGTGGACATGGCTCGCTGCCACTTGGCGGCTGTTCGCTTGGCAGAATCGGTCATGTTGCGACGGCGGATAATGTTGACGATACGCTCGTCCAGCATACTGGCAGAGGAGTCCAGCAGAATTAAAATGTGGGAGCCGCCAAATTTCATTCCGGTCAGGTATTGTCGGTTGCCCTGACCAATGAACTGACGCACGTCATTGCCCCGATCCTGATCCTGTTTTTCCAGTTGGTCTTTTTCAGCCCGCAGATTGCGCACCTTTTGTTCCAGCGCGGCGACGGAGTCATCGGCCTGATTGTCCATCAGTTCCGCACGTTTGGCGCGGGCGGTCTCGATTTCTTTGCTGATGCGGGTCGCCAGACCGTCGGCATCGGCAAGTCGTTGATCCAGTGCAGAGAGGGTGTTACGTGCGCGCACCATGCCCTCTTCACCGTCCTGAATGTCTTCTTCCAGCAGGCTGACTTCGGACATCAGTTCCTGATTTTCGCCTTTGGTGTGATTGTCCACATCGTGTTTGATAATCAAAAAGATCAATGCGACTGCGCCAAAGCCACAGGACATGATGTCCAGAAACGACAGGCTGAAGGTGGTGAAGCGACGTTTGCGAGCCATTTAGCCCTCCACCCGGATCAGCGTCAATTCTGCATGGGCTGGGGGGACGCTGAGAATGTCGCCACATTTTAGCGGGCGGGTGGTGATATCCAGGGGGGCATCTGTCTTTTCACCGTTGAGCAACAGTGATCCTTGTTCCGCCTGTATGCGGCCATGCAGGATAGACAGAAACGTTTTGTCGCTACCTTCTGCGAACTGTTGCCTTGAGGGTAGGGTCGCTTCACCGTGCAAGGGGTAAGCCTGATGGTTCCAGAGCAGGTGGGTCGCCAGTTGGTGATCGGGGATGTCTGCATTCAGTCGCGAAGCGGGGGCTTCAGTTTCTGAAGTCTCAAATGTATCGCAGGGCAGACTGGTAATGAAACGAACGCCCTCCGGGGATTCACTGAGATTGGCGCTGATGAGTGACAAATCCGACGCTAACTGTTGAGTGGTCAAGGCGACGGTGTTTGGCGGCAACTGCAGCAGCGGCATACATTCTGCCAGACGGTCACCGAGGAACAACTGACTGGCTTGTTTCAGCTGGGTCTGTAAGGGCTGCCAGAAATTCTGCACAAACTGTCGAATTTGGGCGATATCCACCTGCACGCTGTATCGATCCAGCTCACACTGCAAGCTGGTGACGGATTCCTGTTCAAGCACCGCGCACTGGCGCAGCCATTCCGGGATAGCATCAAACAGAGCCTGTTCGGACTCGGCGCCGTGGCGGGGGTTAAAGCGGGTTTGTTGAATAAACAGCTCGCTGAAATAATTGAGCAGCTGACTGTGCAAACTGAGCCAGCCCTGATCATTGAGTACTTCCAGTCGAGTGCGCTGCAGTAGATTGTTGGTTTCTGAGATCGTATTGGTTTCTGACGTGTCGCTGACGGGGGTCAGTTCGGTGATCACGCAGTGGTGAAGAAACATTTCCACATGCGTCAGCGGTTGTTGCAGATTCAGCCAGTGTGGTTTTACGTAAGAGCGGGTCGCTGCCAAGCCGTGATCAATCAAACCAATGGTCTTCATGCCGCATTGATTGGCGATGCCCAGCAACAGTCCCAGTGATTCACGGGGCATGGAGCCCGGCAGTGCGAACACCACTTCCTGATCCGTAAAACTGAGCGGCAATTGCGCTTCAATGTGTTGCAGGTGCAGGTAAGCGAGGTCGCCGTGGTGGCGTACCTGGGGGTGATTCAGATTCAGGGGATCGGTATTCAGCTGTGACCAGAACTGGGAATGGGTATTCAGTGGCTGTTTACGGCTTTCCCGCCAGGCTTTTGAACCAAACAGCAGTTGTTGATCAACCACCGCAACCCCGGGGCTCTGACACAGCAGTTGACCATCCTGATAACAGCGGACACCCAGGTCGTTTAATTCAAGTAACAGTGGCATGGTTTTTCTCTATAAACGGGTAGCTATTAACAAACAGATGGTTTCTCACGTTAAACGGACTTGTCGGATATCAGGACGCCCTTAAAAAACGAAGCAGTTTGTCATTGCAGTATTTTTGCGAGTCCAGTACCTGTTTCTCTTGCAGTAGCTGTAATTGATGGCTGAAAAACATCACGATAATACTGATCACCAGAGCGACGAAGGTGGAGTTAAAGGCAACCCCCAGACTGACGGTTACCCCGGCAATGTCCCCCTCGACAGCTTTGTGTGCCTGACCCAATGCTTCGCCGATACCACGTACTGTTCCGATAAAGCCAATCGAGGGAATGGCCCAGGCAATATAGCGAACCATGGACAATTCACTGTCCAGACGATCGGATTCCGCTTCACAGGCATCTTTTACCGCCGTGCTGGCGTCAGCCACATTGCGGGTCGTTTGAAAACGCTGCAGAGCCGTCATTAGCGCACGGGGGATCAGCATGTTTTGTTGTTCTTCGGGCAGAGCCTGAATTGGACGGGCAAACTCCACGGTATCTTCGGGCAGAATACTGGCTCCCTCTCTGACCCGTAGCAGAGGCATGGTCAGTAGTTTGCGTTCCTGTAGTGCGCGCTGAGCCTTGAGTCCCATAATGGCCAGAGCCCAAAGCATCAGCACAAAACAGGCTTCCTGCTCATAATCGCGCATCACGACAAACAGGCTGCGCTGTACCACATAGGGTTCACCGGCGGCTTGCTTGATCATCTGTTCCTGCAAAATGGAGTCGGCATTGGGGCGCACCCAGGCAACGTAAATGCTGTGAACAATAATGACAGCAATTAACAAGGCAAACAGTTGGTAGATAAACTCTGATCCAGTGTTGCGTTTCATATAACGTTTCCTAAAGCCTGTAATTTTTGTGCGGTTTCCGTTACGCGGAAACTGAGTAACTTATAAGTAAATTGTTCGTCGAAGAAGGCAGGAGAGTACCCTGTCAGATATCCACCGGAAAAGAAACGGATAAATCTTCGGAGACTTCTTCTGACGGTGTGAAGTCAGCGCTCGACGACGTTGTTCTGTTTTGTCTCGATGTGTTTTGACTCGTTTTTTCCGTCGATGCAGTGTTGTCTTTTTTCGCAGTCTCTTGTTCAGTCTTTTGGGTATCAGCTGTTTTTGTTTCGGTCTGAGCGAAGCTGGTTGAGCTGTAACCGCCGCAGGCGAGTAGTATCGCCAGTAAAAATGGATGCGCCCGAGGTGTGCGTATTCTGATCATTGGGCAAACCTCGCAATTCTGAAACTGACATCGTTGCGGGCATCCGTTCCATAATCCCGGAAGGACATACGCAGATCGGTCATGGTGGCATGCGCCCAACTTGAACCCCGAATGACATGGTAGTCACCCTTGTCAGGCCCCAGTGGATTGACTTCGGCTTTTAAAGACAAGCCGGTCGTGATGCCATAAAAATCATTGATCCATTCAGCCGCATTGCCGCTGAAATCATACAGTCGGTGATGGTTGGGAGGGAATTTTCCGACAGGAGACGTGGTGGCATAGCCATCGTCGTAGTTGGTGAGGATCGATCCCAACAGCGGAGCCGCAGTACGATCGCCAAAATTACCGGAGCCGGCGGTGGGCGGAAGGGTATCGCCCCACGGGTACTTCAGCATTTTGCCTTGCTTGAGACGTGCCGCCCAGGCCCATTCGGCTTCGGTTGGCAAGCGGTAGCCAGTACTGTTGGCGTTAAACCCACTGACAACACCGCCAGACACCTGGTAAAAAGGTGGCAGGTTGTCTTGTTTAGACAGCCAGTTGCAGTAGAGCGCGGCCTTTTGCCAGCTGACATTCACCGCGGGTTGTTGTTCGCCATTTAGACTGTTGCCCTTGACGTGTCCGGACGAATGAAACTTCTCGAATCGTCGAAACTGGGCGTTGGTGACCAGTTTCTCACTGAGGTAAAAGGCCCGATCCAGTTTAATAGGACGCTGTGCCTCGTTCGCGCGACGCCCCTGTTCACGACGGGAAGCCCCCATGGTGAAGGTGTCGTTAGGCTTGAACAGTAACAGAGTTTGACTGGCGGCAGTCTGGACTTGGGATTTGATGTTTTTCCACTGGTATTCTTCAACGGTGAGCAGTTTAACCGACAGGTTTTGATCCAGCTCTGGACGAGGCAGTACCGTTTGTTTGTGGTCAGCATAACCGTCTTTGCTGACCCGAATCTGATGCTTTCGAGCTGGCAGGCTGATGCTTTGATTTGCCCGTCCCATCAGGCGGCCATCGACATACAGCAGTGCGTCAGCGGGGTTTGCTGAAATGGTGATTTTGCCCAGGTCGGCTGCCAGATTGACATTCAGCGAAGCTTCTTTCCCCGAAACCACGTTGATCTGCCGATGTTGTGGTTGATAGCCATCTTTGAACAGAGTGATGTTGTAGCTTTTGCCTGGTTTCAACGCAACCTCGGAGGGGGTTTTACCCCGAAATTGACCATCGACGGTGATGCTGGCTCCGGCGGGTGAAGAGACGACCTTAACCAGGCCATCGGCTTTCACGAGCTGGATGTCTGGCAAGGTTTTGTGTTGTTGCGCTTTTACTCGCAGGTTTTGTTGCCAGGCTTTATACCCTTCCAGTTTGACGATCAGGTTGTGTTTACCAGTGAGTAATTCTGCAGTCATGGGGGTAGTGCCCAGTGCTTCGCCATCCGCTGACACAGTGGCTCCGGCAGGAGTTGAACTGATCTCCACATCGGCCCAGTTGGGCTGTAATTCCAGCGTGAGGGTTTGCTCCTGATCGCGTCCTTCGATGGTAATGGTTTGTTGCAGAGGTTGATAACGCTCGGTTTGTGCACTCAGGGTATGTTCGCCAGCCGGAATGTTGGCGATGCGTTCGCCCGTACTGCCGGCGACCTCGCCATCGATGAATATCTGGGCGGGGGCATTGCTGATAACCGTCAGGTGGCCGGGCAGTGGTTTAAGTTCAATGGTGTGATGCTGATTGGCATCGCCGTTGATTTGCAGGGAGTCCTCGAACGGGTAATAGCCCTCGGCGGTTATGGCAATGTTGTGTGTGCCTTTGAGCAACAGAAAACGATCACCCACTGCAAAAGTGAGCAGGCCATCTACAGCGATCGAGGGGTTGTCGGTGTTGGTGCGAATATAGAGCGACTTGGCAACAAACAGGTAAGCCAAAATGATGCATGCCAGCAGCAGTGCCACCCCTGCGGCAACGCTGACTCTGGATGGTTGCCATCCCGATTTCTGCTGCTGAGGTTGTGCAGGCTCGAAATCCAGTGGTTGGATGATTTCATCATCTGGCACTTGCGAGTTGTGATTGGGTTGAGTGCGATTATTAATGTTGGTTATCTCTTCCGGTTGAGTCATTAAAGTACAGTTGAGCTGTTGAAATACGTAAAACTAAAGTGCAGATGCCAAATCCGTCGACCGTTACCGACAGCGGGTCTGATCTGTTATTAACTATTTGCCTGTTATTAACTATTAGTCTGTCATTAACTATTTATCTGTCAGTAGCTACTTATCTTTTATTAACTACCCATGGCAATCTTTTCGTCACACTGAATGACAATGGTTTTCTGGTTGGTGCCCGGTTGCAAAGTGAATTCCTCCCGTACATCCCGATAGCCGTTTCGGCTGCCGACCAGAGTGTATCGACCGGGTTTGAGTTCCAGCGAATGTTCTTTGAAATTACCCAGTTTGCCAACCTTGTAGAGAGTGACGTTGGTCTCGTTATCTGATTGCAATAGCACGGCCACTGGATCAAGCGCTTTGTTCAGAGCTTGTTGCAGCTGCTGTTGCTGTTGTTCGATACGGGGCCCGCGAGGCTTTACAGCGGCGGCATCGGCTAGCAGTTGTTGAGCGCTGCGGTAAACGGCAGGGTCAGCCAGACGCAGAGGTTGATCGATCAGGTTTTGCAGTTGTCTGTCCAGATCGGCGCGCGCCTGTGTGCGTAGTATGCCAACTTTGGTGGCGACAACACTGCTGTCCAGCTTTTGAGCTGTTTGATAGCTGTTTAGGGCCTGTTGCCACTGCTCCTGTGCTTCGTATTGTTCTGCTTTGCTCAGTGCGCCCTGAATACTGCTCTGGGTCAGTCGATTACTGGCCTGAGTAATGGCGTCCTGAGCCGTAGCATTGCCCGGCTTAATCTTCAGGGCTTTTCGGAACTGACTGCGGGCTTGTGAATACTGCTTTTGTTGTAAATAGTTGTAACCCTGTCCCATGGCGTTGGCGAAATTGCTTTCGGTAATGGCCTGATTGACGGTTTTCAGTTTTTCCGCTGCCGCTTGAGATTCGCTGTCCAGTTCCAGTGCTTTCTCTATGTGGGTTTTGGCTTCCTGATATTGGTATTGCAGCATTTGGTTGTCTGCGGCTTCCAGCTGTTCGATCACTTGTTCTTGTACCTGGGCTCGCGCGAGACCGGCTATGGCTACTTCGTTGTCGGGACGAATTGCTGTGGCCAAGGTATAGGCGTCGACAGCTTCCTGAGCCTGCTGATCGGTAATGGCTTGTTGACCATCAGCCAGTGCCTGCTCGAATTGTTGTTCCGACTGTTTGATAAGTGCTTCGAACTGTTCGAGAGCGGTCTCATAGCTTTCCAGAGCGGGGCCGAACTCTCTGGAACGGTATAGCTCATCGCCTTTGGTGGCGTTATCCGATGCCGTTTTGAAGGCGTCTGCTGCCCAAAGATCAACTTGCATTTTGTCCAGAGAGCTTTGCTTGTCCAGCAACTTGGCCAGGATTTCCTGAGCCTGGCGGCGGGCCTTGGCAACCTGTGCATCTTGCCAGGGCGACTCTAATGGCCCGGTTTGTGCTCCGGTGGATGGGGTTGGTGTGGAGGCTTCGTCACTGGTTGCAGATCCGGTGTTGGCCTTGGCTAATTCATCTTGAGGCAGGGCGGGGGGATGAACCGTTTTTGGCAGCCAGAACACGACGGCCAACAGGACGATAACTAACCCGGAGAACAAGCCTGCTTCGAGCCTGTGTTGTTGCAGCCAGCTGGAACGATCTTTCGGGTGAAACTCGGAGTCATCCCATTTATTGTTAGGGGCTTTTTCAGAGTTGTTGTCAGGAGTGTCCTGGTTATTTTGTAGATCGGTCATACTGCTGGTTCTGTCTCATGTAGTTGCCCGGCACTCGGACGGAGTTTACAGGCCTGTATCCGCTTGATATATCTCGTGAAGCAGTTCGCGCCATTGCTCGTATTGATTCTCGACGGTGCCCGACAGAGTAATGGTGCGGTCTTCCAGTTCGATCACTTGTGGCTCGATGGAGGCTTCCAGTGAGTCGCCCAGCTCTTGCAGAGCCTCGACATGCATTTCGGATTCGGCGCGCTTGTCAAAACCGCTCTTCATCATATAGGCCCCGCCGGCAACGGCGACAGTACCTGCCGCTCGGGTGGAACCGCTGTCACCCCCGGCTGCGGCGATACCGCCAATAATGGCTGCAATACCCATGATGGTGCGATTGCGAGCTTCACGTTTCAATTCGCGCAGTGCTATGACTTCGTTATAACTTTGGCTGCGCCATACTCGATATGGCTGATCCATGTCTTTAACAAAGCCGCCGTAGTAGTCCTGCAATGTGTCGACGAACAGGTAGTCGCGCTCGCGAATCTGGCGGATGCGCGACAACATCGGATCACCTTCAGCGGGTAGTCGGGTAATGGTGTATTCGCCGCTGGAGTCTTCTTCCAGGTGGTTTCCGAAAGCTGCAGGTGAGAAGTCCTGAGCGAATCTGAGTTCCGATGTGGTGCGTATGGTGCGCAGGGCCGTGCCGTCGAAATGCTCCCGGCGATAGGTCAACATGTCATTGGCAATCTGATTATACAGGCTCTGAAAGGGCTCTTTGGGAACGGCACCGCCGCGTTTTTTGGTGTAAGAAAACTTGCTGGCCAGACCGTCGTATTCTTTTTCGTACCACTCGCGTCCAGTGGCATCGATGACAGTGACTTCCAGACGCAGTTGTTCTCCATCTGACTGAAGAATCTTGCCTTTCACTCTGACGTCGATGGTGTCCTGTTCCTGAGGAACAACTCGCACGGCTCCCCAGGCGGCACTGGTTTGCAGGGTTTGCATCAGTTGGTAGGGGATGTAGCGTGATTCCGCTTTGCGGACCTCGGGAAACACGGTCAATAGCTCATCGTCGTCAATATCACTGAGGCCGGGATCAAAGATATGCACGCCCACGTCCAGTAACTCCGCTTCGGGAATCTGTGCCTGTTCATGGATCACCGGAATAACCTGCGTGGTTTTGATGGTGTTGCTGGAACAGCCGGTCAGAATCAGCAATGGCAGAGCCACAGCGATCCACAGAGTCCTTGTGACAGATGACGTTAATGTATTCATGATCAGGCTCATTGGTTTTTGTACTTGCGGTACTCTTCCCACAGTTTTTCCCGCAATTCGGGATCGGATTCTTTCATTGCGGCTTCACGGATCTGACGAGCCACGACATCGTCGTCGCTGCCGTCTGGAATGTCAGCGGGTGCCTCATAAGTGCCGGCGCTTTGGTAATCACCTTCGCGGGATTGATTACCGGCGGGACGTGTACCGCTGCCGGAGGAGCTGGAGTCAGTTCCGTCTCCGGGCATTCCCTGGCCTTCAGGGCCGGGTGGTTGTGGTGTCTGGCCATAGCCATCGCTGCCACCGCCGCCTTCACCTTCTTCACCGGCTTCGTCGTAGGGGAGACCACCTCCACCTGCGGCGTCGGCGGCTTCCAGCTCGTCTTCACTGCCTTGCTGATTGGATCGACTGAGGGCATATTCTCGCTCCCGCAGGATCATGCCATCGTAACTGGCCATGGACGCGTCAAGCTGTCCTTCCAGGGCGGCAACGCGCTCGGCGCTGGTCATTGGGCCTGTTTGGGAACCGCTGGGCTGTTGTGAGCCGGCTTGTTGTTGAGATCCATGTTGTTGAGAACCATTTTGCTGAGAGCCGCTTTGCTGAGAACCCGGAGATCCTCCTTGTTGAGACGATCTTTGTTGAGCACTTTGGGCAGACGGGCTGCCTGAAGATCTCGATGAAGCGCTGGCGCTCGATGATGAGGACGAACTGGATTCTGAAGAGGAGCTGGAGGCACTGTTGGCGGCTTCTTCTTCAGAAAAGTCGATGTCATCACTGGGGGATGATTCGCTGGTCTGCATGGGGTCTGGTTCGCCGCCCTGCTCAGACGCAGAAGATTCATTTGGCATCGGTGGCTGTGGCTGGCCTGCGTTGATGGTTTCAGTGCCACCGTTCTGGGACTGTTGTTCGTAGGGTGACTGTTCAGAGTTGGGTGATTGTTCAGAGTTGGATGATTGCTCAGAGCTGGAAGATTGTTGAGAGCTGGGCGATGACTGACTCGGAGTCGATTGAGAGCGAGAAGATTGCTGCTGGCTCTGTGACTGCTGCGAGCTGGAAGACGGTTGAGATGGGCTGCTGGGAGAGCTGGGCGATGGGGCACTACTCGATGGGGCACTACTCGAGGGCGTCGGTGGTGGCGTCGAGGGAGAAGAAGAGCTTTGTTGTTCCTCTTTGCACCCTGTCAGGATAATCGCCGTAATAGCGACAGTCAGTAGTGCAGCTTTTGTAACCATGAGAAATCCCTGTTATGACCCGTTTGCAATATCTGGCCAGCAAATAATACATCAGCCCCTAAATTTTGGTGGCATCCAATGTCACAGATCTTGATGCGATGTGCTGTAGCCCAATGTCTTGTAAATTGCCCTATTAAGCAATGTAGCAGGACTCAAGCTGTGTTGTCAGTATCCTTGTAGGGCTTTGTTTTACCAGAGGCGCTATGTTTATAAGGGCTAGTATGTTTTACCAGAGCAAGTATGCTTTACCAGTGGCTTTTATGCAGAAGTCTGCCAGACAGCTACTCGCTCGTACATACAGACGACATCAGACTTAGATTGTGAACACTGGGATTAGTTCGAAAATACGTATCGGTGTGTCAGGTGCTGCGTATCTGTGGGGGTGCCATCGGCAAACCGGGGTCTGAATTTGGTTTGTTTCAGCGCTTTACGCACCTGTGAGCGGTTGCGAGTATTATCCTCCGGATAGGACTCAAGAATTTCGACGTTTCTGGCGTGCCCGTTGCGTGTTACATCAAAACTGACCAGTACGTATTCGTTACCGGTTTCTTCAGTAGTGTCCAGATTACTTTTGAGCAAGGGCATATCCGGAAGTGCCACCGGTCTGCTGAAGTACTCATCAGCGAGTGCTTTACCGTCGGGAGAGGCCACCAATGCGTCATAAGCCGATTGATAAAGATCCATCGCGGTATGCCAACGGTTGAAGAGCAGGTTCCAGTCTGCCAGCTGGATTTGCGCGACAACTTCCGCATCTTCGGGAATTTGTGGGTTAGAGGCATATACATCACGGATGCGTGAGATTGCGGCTTTTCCACTGCTGTAGCTGTTGAGAATGTACTGATCCAGGCGAGCCTTTTCGTCAATCTGGGAGCGGCTGGTGGAGAAGCCGGTTTGGAATGCGTCTCGTTGTGCCGCACTGGTCTGATAGGTTGCCAGATAATAGTTTGAGACGGTAAGCCCTTTCAGCGCGCCTACTAGGCGAAGGTCATATTCACCGTAGGCCCGCGAAATGATGCTAATCGCCATGTTGTAGAGATTATGAGCATTGATCAGGTGTTCGAATAAGCCACTGCCGCCATCCAGCGCGTAGGCATTCAGATGCCAATTACTCAGTTTGGTGATAGCTGGCAGCATTCGAGGGTCGTTTTCACCAAAGTTGCGCTTGTAGAGCCAATACAGGTATTGATGGCTTTCATTGGCGCTTTCCCAATCGCCGCTGGCAACACCGCTTTCAATCAGGTGCTCAAGCATGGGGATTTGAGACAGGCTGTAAAGGCCATCGCTGATGCGGCTTACATGCATGGCACGCCTGAAGATATCTACGGCTTCTACGTGACGTCCACGGTTTTGATAATTGACTCCCAATCCCATCAAATGCTGTGACAGGTTCCTGTCATAAGGACCGTACGTATTTTCTATCTCGGCAATGGCGTCCAGGTAGCTGGTTTCCTGATCCTCGCTGTACAAAAGTTTGGGAGAATTTTCTAGAAGTGAAGGGTCAGTTGCGGTTTCAGTGGATGGATCAGGTTCGGTGGGCGTCGGGACAGTTTCTGCAGGCGTTTCGGATTCAGGCGATGTTACTGGAACGACTGCGTTATCAGTTTCGGGAGTCTGCGGCATAAGCTCTTCAGGTGCTTCCGAATTCAGTTCGGCTTCAAAACCTGCTTCGGTTTCGTGCACAAGAGGCGAATTGGCGGGTTGTTCAGCCGCATAGCCCTGAACGGTAATCAGGGAGAGAAAAGCGAGCCAGATGAGAGACATTTTCATGATCTTATTACGTCTTCAGTAGCGTCAATGTGGGCTGTCAGGAGCAAAGATTGCAACTGTCGTTGTTGTGACTACCGCCTTGGCTATTGATTGTCGGGAGCTTTTACTGCCCCTGTTGTTGTAACAACTTGTTGTAACAACCTTTTGTAACAGCCTTTTGTACCAGCTAGCTGCAACGGCCTGTACAGCGGGTTCACAGCAGTGACTGTGTTCGTGATTTCAAGAAACGCATCTCAATGATTGTCCCCAAGCATTAAGATATATTTCACGATCTACCTCAGTTTACTGCTTAATCTGCGCCTCAATGATGGTTCAAAAAAAGTATAGTCAAGCGGCCGGGGCTATGAGGAAGTCTTCCGTTGAATCCGTGCGCCCGAATACTTTTTTGTGTGAGCTTCATTCTCGCTGTAAGCTAAGTCGAAGATAGCTGTTAACTTCCAATTCCTTGAAGCGCGCCTGCTAAAGCGGACTTTGAGGTACCTCCCAGCGAGGGAGTGCAGTTTTCAGTAATAAACCTTCTAAATAAACACGTTAATCTAATATCTCGAAATATTCTATGCTGGAGCTTTAAATCCGCGAACAAATGTGAATTCATTTGGTGCTTCTGTATGAATGTTGAGCAACTTTTTCGGTTTGACAGAACGCGATCACAAAGCTCATGAACTTTAAGGACAACCAATGACGAAAAACCTGGTCATGATTCACGGGATGTGGGGGGGCGGTTGGTACTGGCAACCGATGAAAACGTTTTTCGGAGCTCGCGGCTATACCTGCCATACGCCGGATTTGCGTTACCACGGTGAGTCGGCTGGTAATGATCCCCATCCTGGTTTGGGGACGACCAGCATTCAAGACTATGTGGATGACTTGGCTGAGCTGCTGAGGAGCCTACCGGAAAAACCGGTAGTAATTGGCCATTCAATGGGAGGACTTATTGCACAAAAGTTGGCAGAGCAAGGGTTGGTTGGTCAGTTGATCTTGGCTTGTCCGGCTCCGCCGGATGACGTGTTGGCCATCAGTTGGGCAGGATTAAAAAGCCTCTCTCCCTTAATGTTGACACCGGGTTTTTGGAAAAAACCAACTATGCCCAGCTTTGAGAATGCCGTGAAGTCCTCGTTCCAGTTAATCCCTGCAAACGAGCGCCGCGAGTATTATGATCGGCTGTGTCACGACTCGGGAAAAGTACTGCTGGAGATAGCTTTGCCTTTTCTGGATAAGCGCTCTGCCGCAAAGGTTGCCTCATCCAAAGTTCAGTGCCCGACACTGGTGCTATCGGCAGAACTGGATAAATTGATACCGGCTCAAGTGGTCAAGAAGGTTGCTAACAAATACCCACAGGCCGCTTACCATTGTTTTACGGGTCAAACGCATTGGGTTATTGCGGAAAAGGGATGGGAAGCCTGTGCCGAATACATTGCTGAATGGTTGGATCGTCTCGCTGCTGCAGAAGACAAATAGCCTTCTGCAGCAGTGACGAGGCGCCTGGGGGGGGGGCAGGATTACTTTCTGCCCAGAATCTTGTTTCTAGCCGCTTGGTAATCTTCGTCTGAAAGAGTTCCGGCGGCTCTTAACGTCTCCAGTGCATCCAGTTGTTGCTGTTGTTCTTTAGTGGGGCGAGATTCTGTTGGGTTGCTCAGTGCGATTGAGTGGTCCGGTATTTCGATATCACTGAAATTCATTGTTGAGCCGGGATTGGTTGTCGCAGTGTGAGTTGGTTTTCCTCCAAACCAGCTGGCAATCTTGTGAAGGATAGCTTTGATAAGACGCCAGATCTTGGGCAGCATCCAAATGGCCAGCAGAATGAAAACCAGCAGTAAGCAGAGAAAGATCGCTGGGTGATTCAGAGCTGTCCACAAACCCGCAAGCACCAGAAGGTCCTCGGAGATTGAGGCCGTCCAGTTGCTGAAGGGTTCCGGAGATGTGTTGATCAGCGCGCGGGTGCCAGCCTTGGTCGCATGGCTGGTGGCGGACAGTGTGCCGCCCATTATACCTGCGGCAATTTCCAGTGCCGGGGATACATCGCCCACAGCCCCTGCGGCTAGCATTGCCCCAGCAGGAATGCGTACAAACGTATGCAGTGAATCCCACGCAGTGTCTACGCCTGGGGTTTTGTCGACAAAAAATTCCACAAAATACATGAGGCCGGCGGCACCAATCACCATGGGGTCGGTTAACACCTCCAGCCCTGGTGGTAAATCGATATTTCCTGTTGAGCCGCCAATCCCCAGAACCAAAAGCGCTGCGTACAGATTAATACCACTGGCCCAGGACGCGCCCATAGTCAGAGCCAAAGTGGCAAGCAGTGCTTGGTAACTTTCCATTACTTAAATCCTCGTGGGCGGAGCCCGGTATTATCGCCTGTTAATGATGATACTTGTATGATTACTGTAGCAGCGTTCGTTACTGTTGTGATAATGGAAACGGGGTTTGTCGCTGTGGTAATTTCTGCGGTAATTTCGGTGGGTCGGAGCTATTGGTTTGAAGCTCCAGGCATTAAAACTGAATCCCTGATGACGGCGAGATGGCGTCCGGTAGTATCGTTGATGTTTATGATCATCGTAATACTGGTGGAAATTTTGATTGCGATGCGATTTGCCGTGGCGCTGATATGAGTCATAGTGTTTTGAATGATAGTGCTTCTTATGGCTACGTCCGTCAGCGGCCGCATTCGAACTGACTGTATAAACAAAAATACTTAAAAGACACACCAATAAGGCACTGGGCAGGCTATTTTTTCGGTTGTTTTGCATCACTGAATTCATAATATCCACCTCCTGTCACACGATAAGGTGGAACCAGTATGTTGCAGCGACACTGAATCGAGACTGAACATTGAATGACGAAGGTTCGCGCCACCATCTTATTCCGTATAGCCCAAAAAACGCATCGATTAATAACTGTTTTTGAGAGAGGTGGCTCTTTTGGAGGTAGGATTTATTAAAGAAGGGGGG
>NZ_CBFIHX010000020.1:0-39428 GCF_965662505.1 Pseudomaricurvus sp.
ATTGCTCACGAGCAGGGGAGCGTCGATATTCGGGGAGCGTTTGACGCAGATCCGGAGCGCCTGGCCAGATTCAGTCGGCAAGCTGTCGGACTTACTCTGGACTTCTCCCGGCATTCAGTGACTCCAGAATCCTGGCGTGCTTTGCTGGCACTGGCTGGCGCGGCGAAGCTTCCCGAAGCCGTACAGCAGATGATGTCTGGTGAGGCGATTAATCATACTGAGGGTCGTAAAGTCCTGCATTGCGCTTTGCGCGGCGGTGCTGATCAGTCGTTGGCTGAAAACCAGCAGGTGCAGGAAGTGCGTGAGCGCATGGCGGCCTGTGTTCGCAGTGTGATGACGGGCGAGCGCACAGGGTATTCTGGAGAAGTCTTTACTGATGTGGTGAATATAGGTATCGGCGGTTCTGATCTTGGGCCTGCCATGGTCTGTGAGGCGCTGACACCTTACCGCCAACGGCTTAATGTGCATTTTGTGTCCAATGTGGATCCCTCTCATTTAGTGAATACGCTGAAGGGTCTGAATCCAGCCAGCACATTATTCGTGATTGCCTCCAAGACATTTACCACGCTGGAGACACTGGCTAACGCCACGGCGGCACAAACCTGGTTGCAGGAGGCCGCAGGACCTGATCATTCTCTGTCGAGCCATTTTGTGGCGGTCTCTTCCAATGTCGAGAAAGCAGAAGAGTTTGGGATTGACCGGGAATCCGTTTATCCCATGTGGGATTGGGTCGGCGGACGTTATTCCCTGTGGTCAGCCATTGGCCTGCCTATTGCCCTGGCAGTGGGGTGGGAGAATTTTGAGTCGCTGTGCGACGGCGCCGCGGCTATGGATCGGCATTTCGCCTCTGCCCCTCTCGAAGATAATTTACCGGTTATTTTGTCGCTGTTGGAAATCTGGTCGGTGAATATGCTGGGCGCTCAGAGTCACGCAGTTTTACCTTACGACCAAAACTTGTCCCAGTTGCCGGCCTTCCTGCAACAGTTGACCATGGAGAGTAACGGAAAACAGGTGGATCGTGCTGGCCGTAAACTGGAGAGAGCTTCGTGTCCGGTGGTGTGGGGTGCGGCGGGAACCAATGGGCAGCATTCGTTCCATCAACTGTTGCATCAGGGAACACAGGCGGTGCCCGTTGATTTTATTGTGCCGTTGCAAAGTCATAATCCGCTGGCTGATCAGCATACGCATCTGGTGACCAACTGTATGGCGCAGGCCAGAGCCTTGTTGTTCGGCAAGTCTCTGGAGCAGGCTTCGCAGGAATTGCGTGATGCGGGCCATTCGGAAGAAGAGATTGCCGAGCTGGCGCCACATAAGGTGTTGCCGGGCAATCGTCCCAGTTTGACGCTCTCTTATGACAAAACAACACCACACACTTTGGGTGCGTTGCTGGCTCTGTATGAGCACAAGGTGTTTGTTTCCAGCGTGATCTGGCAGTTGAACGCCTTTGATCAGTGGGGTGTCGAGCTGGGCAAGCAAATCGGTGTGGAAATTTACAGTGAAATCGAAAAGCGTCGTGCGGGCGAAGAGGGTGATGTTTCTTTCGATCCATCCACGGAAGCACTGCTGACGCAACTGCTGGATTCCGGTAAATATTGATGCACCTTGTATTCTGCACACCTTATTTAATTTGAGTTCTTGTCTCTGCACTTTTACATTTCGTAAAATTGTGGCTTATGGCGCTTCACTTGAAGCGCCTTTTTTTTGCTTTTCGTTTTTGGGTTCCCGTTTTTGCCTTTCAGTTTTTGGTTCTCATTTTCAGTTTCCGGTGCCTAATCTTCCCAGGTTTTGTGTGAACAGTACTGTTGAGTTGTTCTTGGTTTTTGGCGTGTGTCGGGCTTACACTGTGGTTCTAATAACGATTGCTCTAAAAGCTGGGTCTCTAAACCATAGAGCCGGTACGAGTCGAGTAGCCACAAGAGGAAGCAATGTATGAAAACAGAAGGTGATGGCGATTGCCCGTTTCAGTTCAATTTTGACGCGGACACATTCAAGGTAGGCGATACGGTGAGCTACCGGGTGCCTGAGAGCTTTGATGAGATGCCTTTTGTGGGGGTGTTGCTGGAGGTGGGCGATGATTATGTGGTGATTTCGCCTGATGATCCTACAGATCCCGATCGCAGAATGCGTGGGACTCGTGAAAGTCGCCCCGTCGTCAGCACTCAGGAGGCTGTCGGTTAGATTGTATTCAGGCGGAAAGAGTAACCTTTGCGTTATTTTCTCTCGGCCTTGGTGTAATCCAGGCTTTCTTTGATTTTTTTCAGGTGCTCATCAATCTCAGGGCTGCGTTGCAGTGCGAGGCCGGTCGCCAGAATATCCACAATCGTCAAAATCATGATTCGGGTGGTCATCGGTACATAAATGGTCGTGTCTTCCAGCTCGCTACCGGAGGTGATCACGATGTCACAGGCGGCCGCCAGAGGGGAGTTGGGTTCAGTAATAGCAATGAGCTTGGCACCGCTGTGCCTTGCGGTGTGGGCGGTTTCCACGGTGGCATGGGTGCGGCCGGTGAATGAAATAAACAGAATGACGCTGTCTTCGTCGGCTGCCGCAGCGGCCATGCGCTGTTTCAGGTTGTCTTCATAAGCAATGGTGGGGGTGCCCAGACGAAAGAGTTTGTGTTGTGCGTCCTGGGCGATGGATGAGCAGCCGCCCATACCAAAAATCTCAATCCTCTTGGCTTTATCGAGGGCGTCTACCGCGGCTTCGATGGTGCTGATGTCCAGTTCTTTACGCAAATACTCTAAAGCGCCCTGATTGGCACTGATGAGTTTGTTGACATAGGTGTCTGCATTGTCATCCACGGAGACTGAACGGGTCACGTATGAGGTGTTTTTCGCCAGACTCTGAGCCAATTGCACCTTGAATTCAGGGAAGCCTTTGCATCCCAGCCCCCGGCAAAGCCGAGAAATCATCGGGTCGCTGACTTCAGCTTTACGGGCAATCTCGGCCGTGGTGGCATGCACTGCGGCTTCCGGATCCGCGAGAATAACTTCCGCAATGCGTCGTTCGGACTTGCTCAGGTTTTCAAGCTCGTGTCTGAGGTGCGTCAATATCATCGTTGTTCCTAAGGATATTCGGAAAGGCAGTTATTCGAAAAAGCTATGAAAGCTTCTTAATAAAAGTGCAACTTTAACAGCAACCGATTTGCAGGCGAACCATTTTATTTAACTGAGTTAAATATATCCATTTAATTAAGTTAAATAAAATGCATTGTTTGGCGTGGTTTATGTGGGTATAATTTAACTTAATTAAATTTAGGGTTCCAGTCCAAAAGGGTGTGGCCATGAAGGCTATAGTTATAAAAAACAAGTTAAAAGAACCAGTTTAAAGAGCCAACACAAAGAACCTTAATTGAAGAGTGGTCGGGGTTGAAAAGTGATCAGACGATGCGCAGGCGTCGTGATTGGTTCACAGATTGCATCACCAGTCGAGTGTACAGGTATAAAAGCAGGGGAGTGACCTTTGAAAGTGCAGATAACAGCGCAAAATAACAGACTGGAAACCAGTAGTTGCGGGGGAGAGAAATAGATGACGCACGACTTTGATATGGTCATTTTTGGCGGTCTAGGTGACTTGTCGTTACGCAAGCTCTTGCCTGCCTTGTATCGCTCGGAAGTGTCAGGACACTTTCCTCAAGGGGCGCGGATCTTTTTAGTGTCCCGCAGAGTGGGGTCACGGGACGAGGAGTTGGCGCGCATTCACGAATGGCTGACCAATCAACTGAAATCTGGTGAATCTCCGGCATCTCACTGGCAGGTGTTTGAAGAGCGACTGCACTTATGTGATCTGGATGTGACAGAAAATGGAGAGGGATGGTCTCTGCTGGAAGGGCCATTGTCCGAGACCCCCGCTGACGGGAAGCTGCGTGACAGAGTCTTTTATCTGGCCATGCCACCCAGTTTGTACGGCACCATTTGTGAACAATTAAGTAAGCGAAACCTGATTCATGAGGCATCGCGAGTCGTTTTGGAGAAACCGCTGGGCTATGACCGCAGCACAGCCAACGACATCAACACCCAGGTGGGTCAATATTTTCCGGAAAACAGTATTTTCCGAATTGATCATTATCTGGGTAAAGAGACCGTTCAAAATTTGCTGGCGTTGCGATTTGCCAACATCATGTTTGAGCCCCTGTGGAATGGTAATTACATCGATCACGTGCAGATCAGTCTGTCGGAAGAGGTGGGGCTGGAAGGTCGTACCGCTTTTTACGATCAGGCGGGCGCCATGCGCGACATGATTCAAAACCACTTGCTGCAGTTGCTGTGTTTGGTGGCTATGGAGCCCCCTCATAAGTTGCAAGCCGACAACATTCGCACCGAGAAACTCAAGGTACTGCAGGCTTTACGACCTTTAACCGGTTACGAGGTTCAGAGCCACACGGTGAGAGGCCAGTACGTTGAAGGCATGATGAACGGCAAAGAGGTACCTGGATATCTGGATGAGCTGGGTAAAGATAGCCAGACTGAAACGTTTGTAGCGATCAAGGCGCACATCGATAACTGGCGTTGGAGTGGCGTACCGTTTTACTTCCGTACCGGTAAGCGTTTACGTCAGCGCTGTGCAGAAATTGTCATTCAGTTTAAATCCCTCACCCATAACGTGTTCGATGGCGCGTCCACCCATCTTGCCGCAAACCGTTTGGTTATTCGTTTGCAGCCCGACGAGGGCATTGAAATGATGGTAATGGCCAAAGAGTTGCATCAGCTGGATATGCGTTTACAACAAGTTCCTCTGAACCTGAACTTTGCGGATACCTTCGAAAATTTTCACAGCGATGCGTATCAGCGCTTGTTGTTAAATGTCATTGATAACGACTTGAGTTTGTTTGCTCACAGGGACGAGGCGGATCTGGCCTGGGCTTGGGTTGACCCCATTATCAACGCCTGGAACCAGTGTGGCACTCCTGTGCAGGCCTACGAGGCAGGCAGTTGGGGGCCGGATGCGGCTGCGGCACTTTTGCACAGTGACCGAAGAGCCTGGCACAACAATGGTGGCAGTAAGCGAACTCGAAAATGAAACGTAGCTGGAAAGGAAAAGAGTAGGAAATGATCAACGAATATCGCTTTGAGTCACGTGAGGCTTTATTAAATGCTTTGTACGATGACGTCATGACATGCCTCTCCAGTGACCTTCAGGAAAAGGGTCAAGCTACCGCGCTGCTGTCGGGTGGTTCCACGCCAGGACCATTATATGAGCGCTTGTCTCATGCCGATCTGGAGTGGAGTAATATTCATGTCGCTTTGGTGGATGAACGCTGGGTTGAACCGGATCATGCTGCCAGTAATGAAAAGCTGCTCAAAAACACTTTGTTGCAGAATAAAGCGGCAAGTGCTCAGTTTGCTGGTATGAAAAATGCTGCAAATACTCCTTTTGAAGGGCAGTCGGATTGCAACAGGCAGTACGATGTATTACCGGCTCCTTACAGCGTCTGTTTATTGGGCATGGGTGGCGATGGTCATACGGCATCGTTGTTTCCCCACGCAGAAGGGCTGACCGAAGCGCTGGACTCGCAACAATTGTGTGCAGGAATTCTAGCGAACAAGTCGGAAGTCACCGGTGACAATTTGGCGCGTATGACCATGACACCATTTGCGCTGTTGAAGTCCCGCAAAATCGTGCTGCTGATTACCGGTGATGACAAGTGGATTGTTTATCGTCAGGCCCGTGAAAACAGTGAGATTTTATCCACTCCCGTGAGTGTGTTCTTGCAGCAAAACGATGTAGATATTGATGTGTATTGGGCGCCGTAAGGCGCTAAACAATATCAGTTGTCGATGAATTGAAGAGGTGTATTCCAATGACCAAACTGCACGAAGTTCTGCAGCAGGTAACAGACACAATAATTGAACGCAGCCGATCCAGTCGCAGTGCTTACCTGAAGCGCGTGGATGCCGCAGTTCAAAAAGGGCCACATCGGGGCCAGTTGGCCTGCGGTAATTTGGCGCATGGTTTTGCTGCCTGTTCGACTGAGGAGAAAGCCGATCTCACGGCTGACGTAAAATCCAATATCGCCATCGTATCGTCGTATAACGATATGTTGTCGGCGCACCAACCCTTTAAACATGCGCCGGACCTGATTAAGGATGCCATCACGGAAGCGGGAGGCGTGGCTCAGTTTGCGGGTGGCGTTCCTGCAATGTGTGATGGCGTGACTCAGGGACAGCCGGGGATGGAATTATCTCTGTTCAGTCGTGATGTGATTGCCATGTCGACGGCTGTTTCGCTCAGTCACAATATGTTTGACGGTGCGTTGTATCTGGGCGTGTGTGACAAAATTGTTCCTGGACTGTTGATCGGCGCACTGACCTTTGGGCATCTTCCTGCCGTGTTCGTCCCGGCTGGCCCCATGACAACGGGGTTGTCGAACAAAGAAAAAGTTCGTATCCGTCAGTTGTACGCTGAGGGCAAAATTGGTCGTAATGAGCTGTTGGAAGCAGAATCGAAGTCTTATCATGGTCCGGGCACCTGCACCTTCTATGGGACAGCGAACAGCAACCAGATGATGGTTGAAATCATGGGATTGCACCTGCCGGGTAGCTCTTTCATTAATCCGTATACCCCATTGCGGGATGAGTTGACCAAAGCGGCAGCGAAGCAAATTCTCAAATTTACCGCGCAGGGTGAAGACTTTCGTCCTATTGGTCATGCGATTGATGAGAAAGCTATCGTGAATGCGATAGTGGGTTTGTTGGCCACGGGTGGTTCGACGAATCACACCATTCACCTGATCGCCATTGCCCGTGCCGCAGGCATCAAAATCAATTGGGATGATTTCGACGCGCTGTCGAAAGTGATTCCGTTGATGACCCGTATTTATCCAAATGGCCAGGCTGATATCAATCACTTTCAGGCCGCTGGAGGCATGGGTGTTCTGATTGATAAATTACTGCAGGCTGGTTTGCTGCACGCGGACATTATTACTGTTGGCGATGATCGCGGGTTGCAATACTACAACCGTGAGCCAGTTCTGCGCGATGGTTCTCTGGTGTGGCAAGACTCACCCGCTGAGCCACTGGATCGTGATGTGTTGAGAGGCAGCGACGAACCGTTTGATTCGACCGGCGGCCTGCATCTTCTTAAGGGGAATTTAGGGCGCGGTGTGATCAAAGTCTCTGCCGTTCAGCCTGAGCATCGCGTTGTTGAGGCTCCAGCGATTGTATTTGATGATCAGAATGATATTGTTGCCGCCTTCAAAGCCGGCAAGCTGGAAAAAGACTTCGTGGCTGTGTTGCGCTACCAAGGCCCCAAAGCCAATGGCATGCCTGAGCTGCATAAGCTGACACCCCCCTTGGGCGTCTTACAGGATCGTGGTTTTAAAGTAGCACTGGTGACCGACGGCCGTATGTCTGGCGCTTCCGGTAAAGTTCCCGCGGCTATTCATCTGACTCCTGAGTGTGCGGCGGGAGGTCCCTTGGCCAAAGTTCAGACCGGTGACATGATTCGCCTGGATGCCAACGCGGGCACCTTGGAAGTGGTTCTGGATCAACAGGTGTTGGATGCTCGTATTGCACTGGTTTCTTCAGAAGGCAGTCACCGTTTTGGTATGGGACGTGAATTATTTGGTGGGTTCCGCCAACAGGCTTCTTCTTCGGAATTGGGGGCCTGCACGTTGTTCAGTGAGTTTGATTTAGAAGACAGCAGTCAGTGACTGAGTGTCAGTGAAATTTGTAATTGAGACGATTTTAAAAGAGAGCTGAAATTTATGGCAGTTACCATTAAAGACATTATGGAAACATCACCGGTCGTACCGGTGATGGTGATTGATAACCTGGAAGACGCAGTGCCTTTGGCAAAAGCTTTGGTTGAAGGCGGCTTGAAAGTGCTGGAAATTACGTTGCGAACGGCTCCTGCTCTGGAAGCGATTGCGGCCATCAAAGAGTCTGTGCCTGACGCCATCGTCGGTGCGGGAACCATTATCAACACCGAAACTTTGCAGTCGGCTCTGGATGCCGGCTCCGAGTTTATTGTGACTCCAGGTACAACACCCGCCATTATTGATGCGGCACAAGCTGCTGGGATTCCTATTTTGCCTGGCGTTAATACCCCCAGCGAGGCCATGGTGTTGTTAGAGAAAGGCATTACTGCCATGAAATTCTTCCCGGCTGAAGCCGCTGGTGGCATTCCCATGCTGAAATCCATCGCCGGGCCATTGCCGCAGATTACTTTTTGTCCTACCGGCGGTGTTAACCCCAAGAATGCACCGAATTATTTGGCGCTGCCGAATGTGGCTTGTGTGGGTGGTTCCTGGATGGCTCCAGCTGAGATGGTCAAAGCCAAGAAGTGGGATGAGATTAAGCAGTTGGCGGCTGAAGCGGCTGCGCTTAACGGTTAATCAGTCACATTGATATTTAAGATCAATACGTAATTCAACATCTGACTGCGTAAGACAGTCTTTAAATTATAAGAGCCGGTATAACGGTTCACCCTAGGTTGTTTGGAAGGTGCTGGTCGGCAGTTTTCTGTCGACTGGCGCGATTCGGCAACAGTCCAAGGTGCATGAGACAAGTACTGTTAACTGGAATAGGGTGATTAATATGACAATTCGTGTAGCAATTAATGGGTATGGCCGTATAGGCCGCAATGTATTACGGGCTCTGTATGAATCTGACTATCGCAAGCAGATTCAGATTGTAGCCATCAACGATCTGGGTGATACCGAGTTTAATGCTCATCTGACCCGTTATGATTCTATTCACGGTCGCTTTCCTGGCGAAGTGGATGTAGATAACCACTCGCTGGTGGTCAACGGTGATGCGATCCAGACGTTCAGTGAGCGCGATCCTCACAATTTGCCGTGGTCGGATCTCGGTGTCGATGTGGTTTATGAGTGTACGGGGTTCTTCACCAGTCGCGACAAAGCCGCTGCGCACATTGAAGCCGGGGCGAAAAAGGTGATTATTTCGGCACCGGCCTCTGGTGTGGATGCAACGGTCGTCTATGGGGTAAATGACAATGTGCTGACTTCAGCCAGCCAAATCATTTCCAATGCCTCTTGCACCACTAACTGCTTGGCTCCGGTGGCCAAAGTGTTAAATGACACCATTGGTATCAAGCAGGGAGCGATGACGACCATTCACTCCTACACCAATGATCAAAAATTACACGACGTGTACCACAGTGATATTTATCGTGCGCGTTCAGCGACGCAATCGATGATTCCTACCAAGACCGGTGCGGCGCAAGCGGTAGGTCTGGTGTTACCGGAACTGGATGGCAAACTGGATGGCATGGCTGTACGGATTCCTACGGCGAATGTCTCGCTGGTGGATTTTCACTTTATTGCCAATCGCGAAACCTCTGTAGAAGAAGTCAACGCCACCATCGAAAAGGCGGCTTCCCACGCTCCGCTGAAAGGTATTCTGGCCTACAATACCGAGCCTTTGGTTTCCGTTGATTTTAATCATCAACCGGCATCCTCGACCTTTGACGCGACGCAAACCCGGGTGAACGGGAAAATGGTCAAAGTCATGGCCTGGTACGACAACGAATGGGGTTTTTCCAATCGATTGTTGGACAACACTCTGGCATTAATGCAGGCTAAGTAAGTGCCTCGCCAAATGCTGGATTAAGTTCTGGATTAAGTGCTGGAGCGGTTGATGAGTGTAACTGCTCGTTACAGTGAACAGTATTGAGATAGCGATGCGAGATGACTCGCAAAATCGCAGGAAGGCATAAAGAATTTATTGGTGCAGGAATAGTTCACGCTCACAGTCCCGCAGAGCACTGTGAGCTGATTCATTGTTATCTCTGATTAGGTAAGGATTCATTTTGATTAGACGTACCAAGATCGTTGCCACCCTGGGGCCGGCGACAGATTCGCCTGAAGTATTAGAGAAGTTGATTCACGCTGGCGTCAATGTTGTGCGCCTGAACTTTTCGCACGGTTCGCCAGAGGATCACAAAACGCGTGCACGCATGGTCAGGGAACTGGCTGACAAGCATCAGCGTACAGTTGCTGTGCTCGGGGACCTGCAAGGGCCTAAGATCCGGGTAGCCCGTTTCGCCGAAGGCCCCATCGAGTTGTCTCTGGGAGATGAATTTTTCCTCGATGCTTCTCTGGGGCGTGATGATGGCAACCATATGGAAGTGGGTATCGATTACCCTCAATTGCCCGAGGATGTGACCACCGGAGACCGCTTGCTACTGGATGATGGGCGAGTGGTGTTGGAAGTCACTGGGGTCAATGGCCCCCGTATTGCGACCAAGGTGGTTGTTGCAGGCAAGCTCTCTAATAACAAGGGCATCAACCGTGAAGGCGGTGGTTTGTCTGCTGACGCATTAACGGAAAAAGATTTTCGTGATATTGAACTGGCAGCTGAGCTGGAAGTGGATTATCTGGCGGTATCCTTTGTGCGCAGCGGCGCAGATTTGAATAAGGCCCGTGAGCTATTGCACAAAGCGGGTGGCGATGCAGGCCTGGTGGCAAAGGTTGAGCGTGCTGAAGCAGTATTGCCAGATGTGCTGGATGACATCATTAAAGCATCCGATGCGGTAATGGTCGCTCGTGGTGATTTGGGGGTCGAGATTGGTGACGCCGCTCTGGTGGCGGTACAAAAACGCATGATTATCCGTGCACAGGCACTGAACAAACCGGTCATTACCGCGACTCAGATGATGGAATCGATGATCGAAAGCCCATTGCCGACACGGGCTGAGGTATTCGATGTGGCGAATGCTGTGCTGGATGGTACCGATGCTGTGATGCTCAGCGCTGAAACTGCAGCGGGCAGCTTTCCGGTGGAAGCTGTGGAGGCAATGGATCGCGTGATTCGCGGGGCTGAAAAGCAACCGTCGGCGATGATTTCCAAGCACCGTCTGCATGAAAGCTTCGACAATATCGACGAAACCATTGCTTTGGCCGCGATGTATACGGCGAATCACCTGGAAGGGGTGAAGGCCATCATCAGCTTTACGGAAACAGGCCGCACGCCACTGTACATGACCCGAATAGACTCTGGCTTGTCGGTGTTCGCCTTTACCGACCATAAGCGTACCGAGAGCCGTCTGGCTATGTATCGCAGCGTGGTCCCGGTGACCTTTGATACCTCCAACTTCGCGCCGGAGCAGCTGAATCAGGCTGTGGTGGATGAACTGGTGCGACGTGAAGTCGTTGCTACCGGGGATCTCGTGATTATCTCCAAAGGGGATTTCCTGAATGTCCATGGTGGTACCAATACCATGAAGATCGTGCGGGTCGGTGATCAAATCCGGTAAGGGTCGGTTTTTGGCGTATAAGGTGTGCAAATTGTCGCTTAAATAGGCTACAATCCTGCCCGCTGAACAAGACCAATAAAAAAGCTCATCAATTGATGGGCTTTTTTGTGTCTGAAATTTGATGATGGGCCTGGTGCCGTTTGCGGGAGAGTTTAATGCGCAGAGTGATGAAGTTAGTCATTTTTAACCACCGGGTGGTGACTAAAGGCAAGATTGGCGGGCAGATGAACCTTGAAGGCCAGCGGTCCGGTGCTTATTGGTTCTAGTTTTTTCAGGTTAGTTTCGTCTTTTCGACGACAGCGCGGCACAAAAAAGCGAGGTATCTTCACCTCGCTTTTTTTATGAATATTTCTTTGGGGCTAGCGTTTCAGCTTAAAAAGTGTACGCCGCACCCACAGAGAAGTAGTCAATATCGCCATTTTCCAGATCAAACAGTTCGTATTCGGCTCGGATTGCGAAGGAGCCCAGCTGAAACTTGGCGCCGACTCCGTACATAGGGTCGGTACCTGAATCAGATTCGTCAAAGCTCAGTGCATCAATGTCATCATCCCAAGCGATTAGACCCGCCTTGCCAAAAACACCAACGGGGCCAAGGTTAAAGCCGACCAGCCCTGCAGCGGACCAGCCCGTGATATCAACATTGGCACCTTTGATATTGTTGATTTCACCGTTCTGAGAACCAAAATCAATATATGAACCTTCCACGGCCAAATCGAGAAAGGGAACCAGGCCGAAGTTATAGCCGACAAAGCCTTTGTAGGCAGTGTCATCATCATCAATTTCAAATTCAACATTCCCCAGCTCTGGAACATCGTCGGAATACTCAACGTCGGCCTGACCGACTGACCCGCCGATATAAAAACCGCTGTCTTTGCCAGCAAAAGCCGTTCCGGCAGAGCACGCCAGTGCCGCTGCAGACAGCAAAGTAAATAAGCGTTTCATACTTGTAGCCTCAAATAGTGCTTTATTTGTCATGTTATTAAGGTCTCATCACTGTGCGCTTTGGATGACCGCAGAACCTGAGTGAAGACATACCTTTAGTGAACATAGTCCTCTTTTATAAAACTGTCTATTGCTGGCATGATAATCATCTTAAAGGTGTGAGCTTGACGGATTTATCACGGCTTTTTGGGTAACTATAGTACGTTGTCCCAAGCAGATCCGCAGGGGCGTTATCAGGTCATCAAGTTGTAGGGCTCATGAAGCAGGGGATGATCCTGCACGGTCATGTTGGAGAAGCTCTCCCAAAACGTTTGAGTCGCTGTATTCAGAGGCAGGAATGAATGCAGCTGGAGCTCTCCGATAGCGGCGTTGCGCTCCGGCTCAATACCGGTCACCAGTGTACGGCTGGCAAAGGACGTATTGTGCTCTAAAGATTGATAGTGAATATCGTAAAGAGACAGGCTTTTCGCTCCCTTGGCTCGTTTGGCCCACTTCTCGGGCAATCCCGGATAGGCTTGAAGCCATGTGCTCAGTTCGGCCAGTTTCGGATTTCCGGTCAGCAGGTGCTGTTCCTTAATACGCAGCAGTAAAAAGCAGGCCAGATCTTCCCAATTGGTGATATGACGGCGCAACCCCTCCTCGGAGAAATAGAAATCCAGAAGATTGACCACAGGCTGCTTCAACCTGTCCTCTAGTCCGGCAAACTGAATCATGGCCAGCCAGCTGCGGTTGCAGAGTAAAATATCGCCTATGCTATTAAGAATTAATGCGGGGTAGGGGTCGTGCTTTGCCAGCATCATGCTCAGACTGTCTTTGAGCAGCTGGTTTTCTTCTGCATGCAGGTTTAAGGGCGAGGGATCGTGGATGAATCCAGCAGAAATCAGCAGTGTTCCTATATCTCGTTCGCCAAGTTTAAGAGCCTGCGCCAAACGCAGCACCATTTCTCGTGTGGGGTTGGAGCGCCCGGTTTCAAGAAAGCTGATATGGCGTGGGGCGGCCTCGACACTTGCAGCCAATTGAGCCTGAGAAAGCCCGACAGTCGTACGCCAAAAACGAATAAGCTGTCCAAATGCGTTATCAGAAGCTGTTTGGCTGATAGTAGACGTTTCCGTAGGTGGTTGTTTAAGCGACATGGTGTTCGGGATGCTTCCCTGTCAGGTAATTGCCGCTGATTATAGGCTGTGTCAGACTGTGGCTCAATTGTCACTTGATCGACTGAAGGATTGGGTCGTACTCCCATGACAGCACCAGAAAAATTACCAGAAAGCTTGTTGTTTAATGCTGAAAATCCTTTGAATATTTGTCTGCTGGGTTACCGCAGTCACCCATTCGTTGGGGGGCAGGGGGTTTACCTGAATTATCTGAGCAAGGCATTGGTGGAAATGGGGCATCGTGTCGATGTCATGTCCGGGCCACCTTATCCGCAACTTGACCCACGAGTCACCTTGATCAAAGTTCCCAGTCTGGATTTGTTCGAAGCTCCCAGCCATGTCACCGCATTACGCCCCAGGCATCTGACATCCTGGTCAGATTTCTTTGAATGGTGGTCCATGCTGACTGGCGGTTTTGCTGAGCCTTATACCTTCAGTCGGCGTGTTGCCAAATTGATGAAAAGTCGCGGAAAGCAATACGATATTGTCCACGATAATCAATGTCTGGGTTATGGTCTGCTGGAACTGCAAAAGCAGGGTATTCCCACGGTGGCGACGGTTCACCATCCAATTACCCGGGATCTGAAGTTAGCTTTGAAGGCGGCTCCCAACTGGCGACAACGGCTGTTGATTCGTCGCTGGCATTCTTTTCTACGTATGCAAAAGAAGGTTGTTCAACAGCTGGATCACATTGTGACGGTTTCTGAATGCTCCCAAAAAGACATCGCCGAAGCCTTTGACCGGCCGGTCAATACGATCAGTTTGATTCATAACGGTATCGATACCGATACCTTTCAGCCCAGAGCCCATATCAGTTCCATCCCGTATCGCATTATGACCACGGCCTCTGCGGATCAACCCTTAAAAGGGTTGCGCTATTTGTTGGAGGCTATTGCAGAACTAAAACCGAGTTTCCCTGACATTGAGTTACTGGTTGTCGGCAAGCTGAAAGAGGGCGGCCAAACTGAAAAACTCTTGGCATCTCTGGGGCTGAAAGAGAGTGTCCAGTTTGTATCGGGCATCAGCACAGAAGCACTGGTTGATCAATATGCGCAGGCCAGTGTGGTAGTGTCTCCGTCTTTGTATGAAGGCTTTGGCCTGCCGGCAGGCGAAGCTATGGCCTGTGGCTGTGCGGTGATTTCTTCCGATGGAGGTGCGTTGCCGGAAGTCGTCGGTGATGCAGGTCTGGTGGTTCCGGCTGGTAACAGTCGTGCCTTGGCGGACGCGCTGGAATCGGTTTTGTCTGATGAAGTATTACGCAAATCATTGCAAGTGAAAGGCCGCCAACGAATTCTGGAACAATTTTGCTGGAAAGTTGCCGCTCGGGAATTTACTCACTATTACCATCAAATCCTCGGTAGCGTATCGGCAGACAACTCGCCCTCTGGCTCCGTCGAGACGGTTGAGCCAATACATCCTGAAGGAGGGTTTGTTCGTGCAGACCATTGATTTTAATCGCCTTCAGCTACGCAGTGGCGATCGTATACTGGATGTGGGTTGTGGTGAAGGTCGCCATACTATCGGTGCCTATCTGACTGCGGATGTGGACGCCATCGGTGTGGATTTGAGTGAAAAAGATCTACAGACAGCAAGAGAGCGGTTTGCTGACTTTGAAGAGAAAAGTAATACCCGCAAGAGCCTAACATTCCAGCAAGCTGATGCTTTGTCTTTGCCTTTTGCGGACAACAGTTTTGATAAGGTGATTTGTTCGGAAGTGCTGGAGCACATCCCTGATTATCAAGGCGTGCTGTCGGAGATTAACAGGGTGTTGAAGCCCGATGGGCTGTTAGCGGTCAGTGTTCCTCGTGCCTGGCCTGAAGAAATCTGTTGGCGTTTGAGTAAGCCTTATCGTCAGGTGGAAGGCGGGCATATCCGGATTTTTAACGCGACGCATCTGCGTCACGACGTTGAAGATTTGGGCTGGAAGCGTTATTCGCGTCATTGGGCACATGCGCTGCATTCTCCCTTTTGGTGGTTAAAGTGCTGGCGATGGGATAAAGAAGATTCCAGATTGGTAAAGTGGTATCACTCTTTTTTAGTTTGGGATCTCATGGAACGCCCGAAATTAACGCGGGGTCTTGAGTGGCTGCTTAATCCAATAATGGGAAAAAGTGTGGTTATGTATTTTGAGCGGGGAAGTGACATTGATTAATCAGCACAAGGGCGGGTTGAATCATGGATAGCTTACTGCTCAGCAAGGGTATATTCCCGGAAACGTTTCTGCGCAAAACCGTTGAGTATATTTTATCGGCTCAGCGTGACGACGGTTGTATTCCATGGTTTAAAGGAGGCAAGGCCGATCCCTGGGATCATACCGAGGCAGCCATGGGGCTCAGTATTGCCGGGGAATATACAGCTGCCGAGAAAGCCTACGAATGGCTTCAACAGACTCAGTTGGACGATGGCAGCTGGTATGCAAATTATCAGGACGGTTTACCTCTTTATTGTGATAAGCGGGAAACCAATTTTATTGCCTATGTTGCTACGGGCGTGTGGCATCATTTTTTGATTACCTCCGATCGCAATTTCTTGGCTCGTTGCTGGGGTATGGTAGAAAAAGCCATTGAGTTTGTTTTACAGCATCAATCACCAACGGGTGAAATCTATTGGGCGATCAGTGAAGATGGGCAGCCTCTTAAGGATGCGCTGATTACCGGATGCTCCTCCATTTATAAAAGTCTGGAGTGTGCAGTCAATATTGCGGTTGTCCTGAAAAAAGATAAGCCACATTGGCGCAAGAGCTATACCCGACTGGGAAATACACTGCATCACCATCCCGAGTGTTTTGATCGAACCTGGGAGAGTAAAGAACGCTATTCCATGGATTGGTTTTACCCGATTTTGGCTGGTGTTTATAAAGGTAAGGCAGCCAGAGAGCGGATTCAGCAACGCTGGGACACCTTTGTTAAAAAAGATATGGGTTGCTTATGCGTCAGTGATGAACCCTGGGTCACAGTCGCGGAATCCTGTGAATTGACGATGGCCTTGTTGGCTGCTGGAGAACACGCGAAAGCCATTCGTTTATACGGTTGGTTGCACCAGTGGCGGGACGGTGATGGTGGATACTGGACCGGGTATCAGTATGTGGAAAATATCGTTTGGCCGGAGGAAAAGACCACCTGGACTGCTGGAGCAATACTGTTAGCTGCAGACGCGATTACTGAACACACGCCAGCGGCGAAACTGTTTCTGGAAAATCGATTAGTGTCTGAGCTTGAAGAGACTGCGGATTCTCGAGAAGTCAGAGCATAGCTGAATGGTGAGTCAGGTTGAGAGTCAGGTGTGAGCCAGATGGTGAACCGGAGAGTGTCACCTCCAGATCACCATAAGGTCGGGTGAGTTATTTGCGGCGAAATAAACCCAGAGTGTTTACCGTAGGAAGCTCTTCAAACAGACCAGAGGCCTTGGCCAGTTTCCAAATATTATAGGGAGCCTGACCGCCGTCTTCAGGGTTGGGGAAGATGTCATGGATGGCCAGTATGCCCCCTGGCTTGATGAACGTTGACCAGCAGCGATAGTCCGTTTGTGCCGCTTCTTCACTGTGACCACCATCAATAAAAACCATCCCCAGTGGGGTGGCCCAATGACGGGATGCGACAGAGGATGACGAAACGATGGGGACAACCGTATCGTCCAGTTGGGCTTTACGCATGGTCGTTCGAAAGGTTTTAAAACTGTCCATCAGTTCAATGCTGTTGTCATACAGATCCGGGTCGTGATATTCCTCACCCAGTTGATGTTCCTCCGAGCCGCGGTGGTGATCCAGAGCATACAGTATGCTGTTGTTTTGTTGGCAGGCAGTCGCGAAGTAGACGGTTGATTTACCGCAATAGCTGCCAATTTCCAGGCACGGCCCCAGTCTGGAGGCTTCCAGTGCGTATTGATAAAGCGCCAGGCCTTCGTCGGCAGCGAGAAAACCTTTGACTGTATTAATGTCGATGGGAAGCGTTAATTCTGAGGACATGTTCTGACTCGTATGTTTTTAGATGTAAGGCCACGGTTGGCGCCATAAAGATGTCGACATTAGCGAGAGCTTAATAAAATAACAAGGTTTAACTGTTGAAAAACCTTCATAAAATAAAGGAAATTGGGTTTGCGTCGTAACCATAGTCCATACGCGGTTAAGAAGATGAAAGGCTTGTGGAATGATTTTCTGGTCAAACATTTTTTTGTGAAGAATTTTGATCAGTTAGGGCGGCATCCCATGGTGGTTCAGCCTCTTTCTGCGGAAATATTTGGTCGAAATATTGAAGTTGGTGATTATCTTCATCTGATCAGTTCAAAAGACAATCCGGTACGCTTAACCACCTGGAGTGGTAAAGGCATGGATGGAAAAATCACTGTGGGTAACTATTGTTTGATGTCTCCTGGTACGACGATAACCGCCGCCGACAGTATTACGATTGGTGATAATTGTATGTTTGCTGCGAGTTGTTACATTGCGGATAGTGACTGGCACGGTATTTATAATCGGTTGAGACCTTTCCGGTGTACGAAACCTATCGTTTTAAAAAATAACGTCTGGATTGGTCATGGGGCAAAGGTCAGTAAGGGCGTCACCATCGGTGAAAATAGCGTCGTAGCGGCCGGCGCGATAGTGGTTAAAGATGTACCGGATAATGTGGTTGTCGGAGGTAACCCTGCAAAAGTGATTAAAACCATTAACCCCAACCGACGGATGTTAAAGCGTGAGCGTTTGTTTGAGGATGGTGAGTTCTATTTGCAAAACCAAAAAGATCTCGACCGTTATGTTCTGACCGGAAATACCTGGTGGGGTTGGTTGCGGGCAATGCTGTTTCCAACACGAAATGACTGATCTCAAAAGTTCACAGTATTTTGTGTTCTGCTGCAATTGATGTGACTTGTCTTAGCCTTCCAGTTGTCTCTTAAACGCTGCCTCAATATCTTCAGCGAGCCGCAGTCGTTTAATGCTGTGAAAGAAATCGTCGGCGGCGGGGTATTGAAGGCGCATGTAAGACAGCCATTGCTTAATGCGATTGCCGAGAAATTTGTGAGGGTAAAGGTCTTTGGTGATCTGATAATAGGCAAATAGCATGTTGGCTACCTGAGGCCAGCTCATTGTCTGGTCATCTGAGCATCCAGAATCGAGAGACAGGTGTTCGTTGCGAATGGCCAACGCCAAATCGGGTCGGGCTAGCAGGCCTCGTCCAAGCATGAAGTCTTCACAGCCCGATTGTTCCCGACAGCGGCGCCAATCTTCCACGCTCCATATCTCGCCATTGGCGATCACCGGGATAGAAATTTCATCTTTGATGCGCCCAACATAGTCCCAGTAAGCGGGTGGTTTGTAACCATCCGCTTTGGAACGGGCGTGAACCGTCAGTTCATTGGCCCCTGCATCGCAGATGGCTCGGGCGTTATCCAGGTAGGCACTGCGGTCTTCAAAGCCCAGTCGAATTTTGGCGCTGACAGGGATTTGCTCGGGGACAGCTGAACGTACGGCGTGGACAATGGCATAAACCCGATCCGGTTCCCGCAGCAGACTGGCTCCGCCATCACTGTTATTGACCGTTTTGGCAGGACAGCCAAAGTTTAGGTCAATGGCTGTTGCCCCAGTCTGGACGGCTTTAACGGCATTGTTTGCCAGCGCTTCCGGATTGCCACCCAGCAATTGCAAGCGCACAGGGGTTCCCGAGGGGGTGAGGCATCCGGCAGCCAGTTCTGGGCACAGCTTGTGAAATACCCGTTCAGGAAGAGTTTGTGCTCCGCTGACCCGCACAAATTCAGTGACACACACGTCAATTCCGCCGATAGCGGTCAGGATATCCCTGACGTGATGATCAACAACACCCTCCATTGGGGCAAGAAACAGTCGCATAAGCCGATTTGAAACCTGAATTTTGGGGGTCAATGATAAAACTGAGCGAATATGGTCCGCTGAAGTGATGGATTAAGCACGATTAAATGTGGGGTATCTGATAAAATTGCACTTCGAATTTGTATTTTAGCTGTCCGCGGGGTCGGAACCAAGCGATTCTACCTCAGCCATTGGCGGTAGATATTGGTAGGAACCGGGAAGATGGCCATAATTAGGTTATGCGATATAGCGCGCTTACAGGCTAAAAGTCTGAGTCTGGCTAATCTCATAATTCAGCAAAGTACGTAATTCACCCCAGTACTAATTCAGCAAAGTGCTTAGTTCAACCCAGTACACAGTTCAACCAAGTACCTAGTTCAACCCAGTACTTAGTTCAACCCAGTACTTGGTATAATCAGTTTAACGACGGAGATTTACCTGAAGCGCGGCGGCAGGATAGGTTTTCGCAACAGCTAACGGGTAATGGATACCTTTATCATGCAAGAAAGTATTATCCAGCAGGGTGTTGACCTGCTGATTTTCGGAATGGGAACCGTGTTTGTGTTCCTGACGGTTTTGGTTATCGCGACTTTGGGAATGTCGACGTTTATACGGCGTTTCTTTCCTGATGCGGTGGTTCCAGAAACCAAGCCGGCACCGGCAACATCTCCTAGTGCGGTTGATCCCAAACATTTGGCGATCATCAAAGCAGCTATCGAGCAGCACCGCAGCAAGCAGTAGCTTTCTGAGTTACAGCGCTCGTGGAGCTTAAGCTCCCCCAGGTTAAAGTGAGTGATGCGACCACTGTACCTGGCCTTTGTAAGACACTCTTTCTGACAGTTATAAATCAAGGATCTTCTCATGAGTGAGAACCACAAGCCCCTAGGCATTACCGATGTTGTATTGAGGGATGCACATCAATCTCTGTTTGCGACTCGCATGCGACTCGACGACATGTTACCAATTGCTCAAAAATTAGACGATATAGGCTTTTGGTCATTGGAAACCTGGGGAGGAGCCACGTTTGACGCGTGTATCCGTTATCTGGGTGAGGATCCATGGGAACGCATTCGCGAGCTCAAGAAAGCGATGCCCAAGACCCCGATGCAAATGCTGTTTCGCGGTCAGAATATTCTGGGTTACCGTCATTATGCCGACGATGTGGTTGAAAAGTTTGTTGAGCGTTGTGCCGTCAACGGCGTAGATGTTTTCCGCGTGTTTGACGCCATGAACGACATGCGCAACATCGAAACCGCGTTAAAAGCCGTTAAGAAGCAAGGCAAGCACGCTCAGGGCACCATCGCCTACACGCTGAGTCCAGTTCATGATGTGGACATGTGGGTAGAGCAGGGCAAGCGTATCGAAGATATGGGTGCCGATTCGATCGCCATCAAGGATATGGCAGGTTTGTTAAAGCCTTATGTCGGTTATGAGCTGGTTTCCCGTCTCAAGGCCAGCTGTGATATTCCGATCCACATGCAGTGTCACGCCACCACCGGATTGTCTACAGCGACTGCTCTGAAATGTATTGAGGCGGGCATCGACAATATCGACACCGCCATTTCTTCCATGTCCATGACCTACGGTCACAGCCCCACGGAATCCGTCGTGGCTATTTTGCAGGATACCGATCGCGATACCGGTCTGAATCTGGAAAAACTGGAAGAAATTGCCAATTATTTCCGCGAAGTGCGCAAAAAGTACTCTAAGTTCGAGGGTTCCCTCAAAGGTATTGATGGCCGGATCCTGTCCGCACAGGTACCGGGTGGCATGTTGACCAATATGGAAAACCAGCTGCGGGATCAGGGTGCAGAAGATAAGTTTGGTGAGGTTCTGGCGGAGATTCCAAGGGTTCGTGAGGATCTGGGTTTTATCCCTCTGGTCACGCCAACCTCTCAAATTGTCGGAACCCAGGCGGTTCTGAACGTACTCACCGGCGAGCGTTTCAAGTCTATTTCAAAAGAAACCCAAGGTATTCTGAAGGGCGAATACGGCGCTGCACCAGCTCCTTACAATAAAGAGCTGCAGACACGAGTTCTGGATGGTGCGGAAGAAATTACCTGTCGCCCAGCAGACCTGTTAGAACCGGAAATGGATAAGCTGACGGCCGAGCTGGAAGAGTTGGCTCAAGAAAAGAATATCAAGCTGGCCGAGGGTGAGCGTGAAATAGACGATGTTCTGACCTACGCACTGTTCCCGCAGGTAGGCTTGAAGTTCCTGGCAAATCGCAACAATCCAGAGGCTTTTGAAGCGGCTCCCACCGGGAAAGAGAGTTCTGTTGTCACTAACGACGCCGGCGAAGAGATCTATACCGTTGAGGTCGAGGGTGTTTCTTACACTGTGACCGTGTCCAGTGGTGGTGATTTAACCGGTATTGTTCCTGTATCGGGTGCCGGTGAAAGCAGTTCGCCAGCGGCAACGGGTGCAGCCCCAACCGGCGGCGAGCCACTGCCAGCGCCTTTGGCGGGTAATATCGTCAAGATTCACGCAGCACCGGGCCAAGCCGTTCAGAATGGTGATCTACTGCTGGTTTTAGAGGCGATGAAAATGGAAACCGAAGTTCGGGCATCCAGAGCGGGAACCATCGGTACCGTGAATATCAAAGAGGGCGACTCAGTCGCTGTTGGCGATACTTTACTGACCATTGCTTAAGTCCAGGAGTGTTGATAGATGGATAACTTTATAGGACTTTGGCAGGACTCAGGATTGTACCTGATGACGTCGGGTCAATTGATCATGATTGTCGTGGGATTGCTGTTGCTATTCCTGGCCATTAATAAAAACTTTGAACCGCTGTTGCTGGTTCCGATTGGTTTTGGTGGCATCCTGGCGAATATTCCCGGGGCTGAACTGGCCTCATCGGCTGTTGAAGCGGCGCTTCATGCGGCTCACCCTGATGTTCTGGCTGCGTTTGCAGATACATTAGGTCTCAGCGCCGACAGTACGGTGGCGGCCGTTAAGGAAGCCTATAACCATGCGTCTGTGAGTTTGCATGCCCAGTTGGCGTTACAAGCTTCAGATTTCGGATATAACAACGGCATGCTGTACAACTTTTACTCAGTTGCTATTGCCTCCGGTGTGGCTCCTCTGGTGATCTTCATGGGGGTCGGTGCGATGACCGACTTTGGTCCTTTGCTGGCAAACCCCAAAACCCTGTTTTTAGGAGCCGCGGCCCAATTTGGTATCTTTGCTACCATTATGGGAGCCGTAGGAATGAGCTACCTGGGCTGGATGGACTTTTCAATTGCCGACGCTGCGGCGATTGGTATTATTGGCGGCGCCGATGGACCCACTGCAATTTACGTCTCATCTTTGCTGGCACCCGAACTTTTGGGCGCTATTGCAGTCGCAGCTTATTCCTATATGGCGCTGGTTCCTCTGATTCAGCCGCCAATTATGAAAGCGCTGACAACGGAAGAAGAACGCAAAATCACCATGACCCAATTGCGGGTTGTGTCCAAAAGGGAAAAAATTGCCTTCCCGATTGTGGTGCTGATTCTGGTGGCAATGCTGCTGCCTTCGGCGGCGCCGTTGCTGGGCATGTTCTGTTTCGGCAACCTGATGAAGGAATGTGGTGTGGTTGATCGTCTGAGTGATACGGCTCAGAACGCACTGATCAACATTACCACCATCTTTTTAGGGCTGTCTGTGGGATCAAAGCTCGCTGCAGACAAGTTTTTGGACCCCAAGACCCTGGGGATTCTGGCACTGGGTATTGTGGCCTTTGGTATTGGTACGGCGATGGGCGTATTGATGGCCAAACTGATGAACAGATTCAGCGAGCAGAAACTGAATCCTTTGATTGGTTCTGCCGGCGTTTCCGCGGTACCGATGGCCGCCAGAGTATCCAATAGGGTAGGTTTGGAGGCCAACCCACAGAACTTCCTGCTGATGCATGCCATGGGGCCGAACGTGGCGGGTGTGATTGGTTCAGCCGTAGCTGCCGGGGTGATGATCTCAATGGTTCAGTCAATGGGAGGATAACCCTTGTATAGCGTGTGGCTTTGTATCGGAGTGATTGCTCGGGCTGGAACAGGGTCACAGGATTAAGAAATAAGAGCCCTGTCGGTAACGGCAGGGTTTTTTCTTGTATTTCATATACTTATAGTGTGCCGTAGATGGCGCCTTGTAGAGGTTGAGGAGTGATGATGGCTTATAAGGTACTGGGTGTTGGAGTCGGGATGTTATTTCTGACTGGCTGTGCATCCTTTTTTAGTTCTGATGAGCAAACGACACAGCAGCTCCCTCCTGACACACTTCAATGTCCTGTTGTTGAGCCAGTGGTTTGTCCTGAGTTGCCACCGGTGCCGGAAGTGAAGCCTGAGCCCCCGAAGCCGGAGACCAAAGAGCCAGTTGTCAGTTGCCCAAAATCGGACGGGGTCAACAGTAAATACCACCGCCTGGGGCAGATAGAATATGTGGATATCATTCCGATAGGTTTGCGTCAGAAGGGCAGGATCGATACGGGCGCAGAGACGACATCTATTGATGCTCTGGATATTGTGGAGTTTGAACGCGATGGCCGTTCCTGGGTGCAGTTTTTGGTTAAAGACCGCAATACCAATGAAACGGTTGAGTTAAAGGCGCCGATTGAGCGGACTGTATTGATCAAACAGCATGGTGAAGAGGATATTCGCAGGCATGTGGTTTCTTTGACTCTGGCCATTGGCGATATGAAAGATGAAGTTGAAGTTACGCTCGCGGATCGTGAAAACTTTGAATACCCCATACTCATCGGCCGTAATTTTCTTCAGGGGCGAGCCCTGGTGGATGTGAGTCGTAAATTTTTGTCTCTGGAATAGTGTTTGTCATTAAGGCACTCGAGTATTACGTCATGGAGAAATGGCATGCTTTCATCGGCTAGACAAATTCAATTACTGGTTGGATTGCTGTGTGCAGTCGGTTTTGGTGCAGCAGCCTACAAACACTTCGCCCTTGGGTTTCCTCTTTTAGCGTCTGAAAAAGAGACTGTGTGGCAGTTGGAAGGGCGGATTGTTTTTGAACCCGGTGATGGTCCAGTAGAGGTTCGTTTAAATCTGCCCGACGATAACTCTGCCCGAAGAATTGTATCTTCGGACTATATCGCTCCCGGTTATCAGTATGAAGAAATTGAGGATAATGGGGTAGCTTTGGGACGCTGGAAGGCTGAGCAGGCGACGGGCACTCAGATTATTTATATGCGCTCTCAAAGCTACTTTGCCGATACGGAAGAGGAGGCTGAAAAACCGCTTCAGGCACCGATGAAGGTAAAGCTGGATCCAGCTCTCAAGTTAACCGCTGAATCTTTTCTGAAAGACTTTGATACAAACCTCGATGAAAAGAATGCTCTCAAACTCTTAAGACGTCTCAATCGACGGGGTGATGCTGAAGTTGATTTGTTATTGAGAAATTACTCTAGCCCTCTTAAGCGCACGCAGTTGGCAGGTCAGTTAATGACTATGTTGGGCTATTCTGTGCAGCCTGTCAGAGGGGTTTTCCTGGACGACAAGGCCCGCAGTCAGTCGATTTACAACTTCCTGGAAGTTGTTGTCGGCGATCAGAAAATACTGATGGATGCCCGGGAAAACAGCGTGATCCCCTGGGATCGTGCGTTGCTTTTGCAGAAAGGCTCAGAGCCTTTGCTGGAAGTGTTTGGTGGCAGTAATTCACGCATCACTTTTGCTACCACGAAAGTGCAGCGCGCCGCGTTCAGCTCTGCCATTGCTGCAGCCGGTCATGCTCAAAACCCTTTGATTGATTTCTCCATCTACAGTTTACCTTTGTCTGAGCAGAACACGTTTAAGCTACTGCTGGTCATGCCTCTCGGGGCTCTGGTGGTGGTGATTCTGCGAAATCTCGTGGGGATTCGCACGTCGGGTACCTTTATGCCGGTTCTGATCGCGCTGACGTTTCTGCAGACCTCGCTGTTAACGGGGCTGATGCTGTTCGTCATTGTGGTAGGGGTCGGGTTGATCATGCGCTCTTACCTCAGCTCTCTGAATCTATTGCTGGTACCCAGGATCGCATCCGTGCTGGTGTTTGTGATTATCCTGTACGCCGCGATTGGTGTTCTGAGTACCAAAATGGGCTGGCAGGGTGGCTTAAAAGTGACCTACTTCCCGATGATTATTTTGTCCTGGACCATCGAACGTATGTCGGTGTTGTGGGATGAGGCTGGGGGCCGCGATGTGATGATTGAGTGTTCGGGCAGTCTGCTGACCGCATCTTTGGCTTTCCTGTTGATGAGCAACACCTTTGTCTCAGATACAGTATTCCTGTACCCCGAGCTGTTGTTGGTTCTGCTGGGTGTCATTATCTCGATCGGTAGTTACAGCGGTTTCCGACTTTCGGATCTGCGTCGATTTGCGCCTCTGGAGCGGTATTGATGTCCTCTTTTCTGTCGAAGTTGGGCATGGCGTCCCCAAAGTTCTTGCGGGAAAAGGGGATTGTGGGAATGAATCTGCGCAATGTGCACTACATTGCCCGCAACAACCCCCGTAATCTCTATCCGAATGTGGATGATAAATACAAAACCAAGTTGCTCTGTGAAAAGCACGGTATCGCTGTCCCTGAGTTGTTGGGTGTTTGCCGTGTACAGGGGCATATCAGTGAGCTGAAAGACTTTTTAAGCAAATACCGCTGCTTTGTCATTAAGCCCTCGCAGGGCAGTGGTGGCAAAGGCATTATGGTGATCTCGGGTCGTGATGGCGAGTACTACCTGAAGCCTAATGGCAAGAAAGTCTCGCATGAGGACCTTTGCCGTCATGTCTCCAATATTCTGAGTGGACTTTTCAGTCTCGGCGGCAAACCCGATGTCGCTCTAGTTGAAGATCAAATCAAATTTACCGATGACTTTGAGGGCTTTTCCTACGAGGGTGTACCTGATATCAGGGTGATTGTGTACAAGGGGTTTCCCGTCATGGCGATGACCCGCTTGTCCACCAGCAATTCCGATGGCAAAGCCAATTTGCACCAGGGCGCGGTGGGTGTGGGTATTGATATTACCACTGGCGAAGCTCTGCGAGCCGTACAGTTTGATCGCCCCATTGAGTTACACCCTGATACCGGTAAGGCGTTATCAACACTAAAAATCCCATTCTGGAAAGATGTGATGCTGTTGGCTGCCAGAGGTTACGAGGTCAGCCAAATGGGTTATCTGGGCGTGGACGTGGTACTTGACCAGCAGCGTGGCCCATTGTTGTTGGAGCTCAACGCCCGTCCCGGGTTGGCGATTCAGATGGCTAACGGTGAAGGGTTGGCTCCCAGGCTGAATTTCGTCGATAACTCTCCCGCAAATCTGTCTCCCCAAGAGCGGGTTGATCGTATTTTGGAATACTGGAATTAATACCAGAGGCAGTATGGGGACTCACGGGCTAAACATGGATACAGAAATCAGACTGGCCGATTTTTCTCAACAAGCGGACCGACTGGCTTTGCAGTTACTTATGCAGGAATACGCTTCAGATCCCATGGGTGGAGGGCAGCCGCTTAGTTCTGACATCGTGGAGTCTCTGCCGGATAAGCTGCACCACTATCCGGGAGCTTTTTCAGTGATCGCCTGGAGCGGTGAAAAGGCAGTTGGTCTGATTAACTGTTTTGAAACTCTCTCGACTTTTAAAGCCAGGCCACTGGTTAATATCCACGATGTGATTGTCAGTAAAAGCTGTCGTGGAAAGGGTATTTCTCATCAAATGCTTGAGCGGGTCGAGGTCATCGCCAAAGACCGTGGTTGTTGCAAGCTGACGCTGGAAGTTTTACAGGGCAATGAAAGAGCCAGACAGGTTTACCTCGCCTTTGGTTTTGCAGGCTACGAATTGGATGAAGCCTTTGGTAAGGCTCTGTTTTGGGAAAAAGCTCTGTAAAACGATCCCGTTTTTACTTATCTCTCAGCCCTTTTTTATACTGACCGGGTGACAGCCCCGTCCAGCCTCTGAATGCCCGAATAAAAGAGGCCGTTTCGGTATAGCCTATCTTTTGCCCCGTTTCAGTAATGGAAACACCCTCCTGACTTAACCAGTAAATTGCTTGATCCCGTCGCAAATCATCCTTCAACTGCTGAAACTTACTGCCTTCTGCGGTTAGCTTGCGGCGCAGGGTTCTGGATGTCATGTGAAGCTGCTCGGCGATGTCTTCCAGAGTGGTGTGGTGGAAATCCTCAGTCTGTTCCAGCAGTTGTATCACTCGTTCCGTTTGAAAATCGGCAAATCGTTGCTTGCGAAACCACAGCAGAGGCACTTGCGACAAGTAGCGTTTGAGCTGATCCATATTGCGGTGTACCGGTAATTCCAGCACCTCTTTAGGCCATACCAGCGTATTGTGTGACTGATTAAACTCTCGCGGTGCCGGGAACAATAAGCGGTATTCTTCAGCGTGTTGTGGCGTAGGGTAGGCCAGTTGGACCTGTGTCAGAGGAATGACTTGTCCTATCAGCCAGGACGGGAAACGGTGCCAGATCAGCAGCAACAATTCTATGAGCACATGGTTTTGATCCAGTTCCGGTTGGTCGAGAACGATGGTGACTCGCACGTCATTTTGGGTTTCCTCCAGCTCAAAGCGAAGCGCACGGGTGATCAATCCATAAAAGCGTTGAGTCTCCTGCATGGCTTCCCGAAGGTTACTGGTGTGAATCAGGCGTTCACACAGCATGGGGAAGACACCAAAACGACAGGGCTCAGAAGCCAGTCCCAGAAATTCGTCGTCACAGTCTTTCATGATCCTGTACAACAGGCGTGCTAACTGTCTGGGCGGAAGACGGGCCCCTTGTTGTTGCAGCAGGGCGGGTGATAGCGAGGCGTAATTCAGCAGGTTTTGCTCATCCAGTCCCAGACGCAAACCGTTTTGCAGGTGTGCCCGGGCAAAGTATCCAGATACGGTATGCCGTATGTCGTGGGCTTCTTGCATGAGGTCGTGTCCGTTTCTGATAGCGAAAATGGAAAAACCGGTGGATTATAGCATTTTTATGGGGGTTTTTGACCATCCGTTGTCCGTTTATGCTAATTAAATGGCAGTATAGAACATTGCTGCTTTTGGTGTCTGGGAGGACAATGCGCTCTTTATTTAAGCCGTTTTTACGAAGTTTAAGTCACTTTTCACGAAGCCCAGAGAACGAGGCCCCACCATGACCGATGAAGCTGTGAGTAACGAAGAATTAGAATTGTTCCGCGATATGGTTTTGCGCTTTTTTGAACAAGAAGTTCACCCGTATTACGAGCAGTGGGAAAAGGATTGCATCACCCCCCGCGAGTTGTGGAATACCATGGGTCAGGCCGGTCTGTTGTGTGTGGATATGCCGGAAAAATACGGTGCAGCGGGTGCTGCGTTTGAAATCACCCAAATGATCCAGTGGGAAATGTCCCGTCTGGGCTACGGTGGTCTGGGCAGTAACTACAACATCCACGCCAATATCGTAGCGCCTTATATCTTCAACCTGGGTACTGAAGCTCAGAAAGATGAATGGTTGCCGAAACTGATTACCGGTGAAGCCGTTGGCGCCATTGCCATGACTGAACCCGGTGCGGGCAGCGATCTGGCGGGCATGCGCACAACTGCACTCCGTGATGGTGACGATTACGTCATTAATGGCTCCAAGGTCTTTATTACCAATGGTATCCACGCTGATCTGGTGGTTGTGTGTGCCAAAACCGATCCAAATGCGGGTTCCAAAGGGGTGTCGTTGTTCTTGGTAGACGCTTCTCTGCCGGGCTTCTCAAAAGGACAGAAGATCGAAAAGATCGGGCAGCATTCCAGTGATACCGCTGAATTGTTCTTTGATAATGTCCGCGTACCCGCAACCGCGTTGCTGGGTGAAGAAAACAAGGGCTTTATTCACCTGATGGATGAGCTGCCTCGCGAGCGTCTTGGTTGTGCCACTCAGGCCGTTGCTCAGGCGCAGGGTGCCTTTGATCTGGCCGTTGATTATGTGCAGGAGCGCCAGGCATTTGGTCAGTCCATTTCCCGCTTCCAAAACACCCGCTTTAAATTGGCGGACGTTAAAGCGGACATTGCTTTGAGCAAAGCGCTGCTGGATCAGAACATGGCCAAATTCAAGACACGCACCATGACTGTGGACGATGCAGCGATTTTGAAGCTCACCACCACAGAAATGCAGTTGCGCGCTGTGAATGAGTGCCTACAATTGTTTGGTGGTTACGGCTATACCACGGAATATCCTATTTCACGTTTCTACGTTGATGCCCGTATCCAGACAATTTACGCTGGAACGTCAGAAATTATGAAAGAAGTGATTTCTCGTGGTATTCTAGGACGCTGATTTACGAACAAAAGGTTGCAGCCCCCAATGAATGGGGGGTGTAATCAACAGAAGATAGGCTGCTAAGGGCGCAAGCTCGGAGAGATTAGCAAGACCTATGTGCCCGCCTCGTGCGGGCTTTTTTTTGTCTGCTACTTTTCAATATACGTCTGATGCAGTCATGAATACGTGGTTATGTCAGCAATTTGGCTGATTTGGACAATGTCTGCTGTCAGGGAGTGATCAATAATAGGTACCAGAAACTGGGCAGGTACCAGAGAACGTATAGGTATCAGAAAACGTATATATACCAGAAACACCTGAGTTCCAGGAATCAGACTCACCCATAAAGAGAGAAGAGCATGACCGATTTAGTGAAATACGAGATTGACGGTAACATCGCGACCATTACCTTCCAGAACGGCAAGGTCAACGCCATGTCGCCAGATCACATGCAGGCCATTAACGACGCCCTGGATAAGGCGGAAGAGGCCGGTGCTGTGGTCATGCTGGTAGGACAGCCCGGTATCTTCTCCGCTGGGTTCGATCTGAAAGTGTTTCAGAATGACGCGAAAGAGGGTGTTGAAATGGTGACCATGGGCTCTACGCTGTGCCGTCGCCTGCAATCTTTCCCAACCCCTGTTGTGGGAGTCTGTACCGGTCACTCCATTGCGCAAGGGTGCTTTACGCTGTTGTCCTGCGACTATCGGATTGGTGTCGATGGTCCGTTCCAGCTGGGTTTGAACGAAGTGCAGATTGGTATGACTATGCACCAGGCCGGGATTGAAATGGCCAGATTCCGTTTGACGCCTTCATTTTTCCAGCGCTCCGTGATCAATGCCGAGATGTACGATCCTGCGACAGCGGTGAGTGCGGGCTTCCTCGATAAAATTGTCCCGGCTGAAGAGTTGATGTCCGCAGCCAAGGCGGAAGCGACCCGTCTGGCGGGCTTGAATCTGGCTGCCCATAAGGCGACCAAGCTGAAAGCCCGTGCAGAACAGCTGGAAGCTCTGGATCAAGCGATTGCGACAGATCATAAATCACAAATGACGGCGTTGGGCGGCTAATCTGGCCAGCAGCCCATACAAAATAAGGCTCGCATTCGCGGGCCTTATTTTTAAGAGTTGTCTGAGTTTCAGATAAATAGCGCTATTGACTCGCGTGATAGCCCTGCATTAACGAAATAAACTTACCCGCGCCAGCTGCGTGTGCTTAGATAACTCTATACATCTGATATTTACGGCAACAATCTATCTATTACAGCTAAAAACCTATTACAGCTAAAAACGATAATTCTATTACAGCTAAAAACGATAATTAAAAGCAGCCTGTCAAAGCGGAGAGAAGCATGACTGAGCAAGCCAGTTTGCATGAAGACGTCATTACCCACCATCGTGCCTGTCATCTGTGTGAGGCCATCTGCGGCCTTGAGATCAAGACACAGGGTGAGCAAATCCTATCCATCAAGGGGGACAAAGAAGACCCTTTCAGTCGCGGCCACATATGCCCGAAAGCCACGGCCCTGCAGGATTTGCATTTTGACCCGGATCGTCTGAAGCACCCCGTCAAGCGAGTGGACGGAGAGTGGCAGCAGATCGGATGGGAGGAGGCGTTTGATACTGTTGCTGAGAACCTGGTTCGGGTACAGCAGACTGCAGGCAATAACGCTGTTGCGGTCTATTCCGGTAACCCCAATGTTCACAATTATGGCAGCATGACGCACGGCGGCCTGTTGCGAAAGGTGCTGCAAACTCAGAGTAATTATTCGGCCACGTCGCTCGATCAGTTGCCCCATCAGCTGATTTCGTACGCCATGTACGGTCACCAGTCCCTGATTCCGATTCCCGATATTGATCGTACGCAATACATGTTAATCATCGGCGGCAACCCGCTGGCGTCTAATGGCAGTATCATGACCGTGCCGGATGTCACTAAACGCCTGAAAGCAATTCAGAAGCGGGGCGGTAAATTTGTGGTGGTGGATCCTCGTCGCACGGAAACGGCCGCGATTGCCGATGACCACCATTTTATTCGCCCTGGCAGCGACGCTTTCTTGTTGATGTCGATCATCCACACTTTGTTTGAAAAGGGCTTGGTTCAAACTGGGCATTTGACGTCAGTCCTGAATGGTCTGGACGAGGTGAAGCAGGCTGCTGCTGGGTTTACCGCGGAGCTGGCCGCAGAGCAGACCGGTATTGATGCTGACGCTATTCGTCAGATGGCGCAGGATATGGCATCTGCTGAAGGTGCTGTTTGTTACGGTCGCATGGGTGTTTCGGTGCAATCGTATGGCTCCTTGTGCCAGTGGGCGATTCAGGTGATCAATATCCTGACTGGCTCTCTGGATGTGCCGGGTGGTGCGTTGGTGACGTCTCCGGCGTTTGGTTATATCAAGCCGGGAGCGACTGGCGCGGGCAGTTTTGGTCGTCGTCACAGCCGGGTCAGAGGTCTTCCGGAGTTCAGCGGTGAATTCCCGAGTTCGGTCTTGGCAGAAGAAATGTTAACGCCGGGGGAAGGGCAAGTACGGGCGTTGATTACCCGGGCTGGCAATCCGGTCTTGTCGGCGCCAAATGGCAACGAGATGGATCGGGCTTTGGAAGGTCTCGATTACATGGTTGCGGTCGATTTCTACATCAATGAAACCACTCGTCACGCGGATATTATCCTGCCTCCGACAGGGCCCCTGGAGCACGATCATTACGACATCGCGTTCCACCGGTTGGCGGTTCGCAACACCACTCGCTATAACGAGCCGGTATTTGAAGCCGCGGCGGATAGCCGTCACGACTGGGAAATTTACAACGAATTATCGGTGCGTATCGCGGCGCTGAAAGCGTTGGATTTCAAACCGTTACCGGCACCGGATCAGTTGCTTGATAAGGCTTTGCAGCATGGTCACTATGGCAAGGAAACCGGAGCAGAGCAGGCCTTGTCGCTGGATATGCTGAAGCAGTATCCACACGGTATCGATCTCGGCCCGTTGCAAGCGGACTTGACGGAACGCCTGTGCACCGAGGATGGTCGTATTCATTTGGACGTGGATTACTTGCTGGACGATGTAGAACGTTTGCGATCCAGTGCTGCGGAGACCAGGACTGATGAACTTTTATTGATTGGTCGTCGCCATGTGCGCAGCAATAATTCATGGATGCACAACTATCAAAGGTTGGTAAAAGGCAAACCTCGCTGGCAACTGCTGATGCATCCGGATGATCTGGATAAGTATCAGCTGGAAGATAATAGTTTGGTCACCATTCAGTCTCGGGTGGGAGAGGTAACCACCACGGTATCATCCAGTGATGAGGTCATGCCGGGCGTGGTGAGCTTGCCCCACGGCTGGGGGCATAAGCGCAAAGGCGTGCATATGGGGATTGCGGCAGAACAGCCTGGTGTCAGCTGTAATGATTTGACTGATGATGGTCGCTTCGATCCAGTAAGTGGTAACGCTGTACTGAACGGTGTGCCAGTTAAGGTGTTTGCCGCAGCTCAGTAACCGGATCTGGTATTAATTGTTTCGTTGAAAAGCGCCTGCAATTGTTTGACGCTTTGTTCAAAGTGATGATCGGTTCTGATGGCACTGACAACGGCCACGGAACCGACGCCACATTGCAACACGCTTTCGAGTTTTTCCTGGGTGATTCCACCAATGGCAACCAGAGGAAAATGCGGGGCTAAAATCTGACTCCAGGTTTTAAGATTCTCCAAACCTATTGTGTGCACGCTTTTGGTTTTGGTGGGAAACACTGAGCCCATGGCAATGTAGCTGGGTTTGTAATTAGCCGCTCGCAACCACTCGTATTCACTGTGTGAACTTAACCCCAACCTCAAACCACTCTGTTGAATCGTCAGCAGGTGCGCTTCATCCATATCCTCCTGTCCCAAATGAACACCATAGGCTTGATGTTCAATGGCCAGTTTCCAATGGTCATTGATAAACAGCCGAGCGTCGTATTGTCTCCCCAGTGCTACAGCTTGGCTAATGAGTGTATTCAGCGGTTCCTGCTCCAAGCCTTTGACTCGCAGTTGCAGTGTGGTGATGCCCAGTTTTAATAGTCGCTCCAGCCATTCCATCGAATCGACGATAGGATAAATGCCCAGCTGTTGCGTATCACAGCTGGCGAATGCCGGTTGCTCAAAGCCGTCGAGTGATTCAGCGACTGCGGGATAGAGGGTGAAGTCTGACGGCCAGCCACCGTTGCCCAACAAGCCTGCACCCTGACCAATGGCAAAGCCTGAACGAATGCCCTGATGGATGTAAGCGTTGGCCAGTACAACCGCATCAACCATTTGCTTTCCCACTGCAAGGAAACTGGCAATAGCCGATGCCAGGGCGCAGCCGGTTCCGCGGGTATGCGCAGAGCTCAAGCGAGGCTGTCTCAACCAAAATTGATGTTCACCGTCGTCGAAGTAATCGTAGATACCGTTGTCATTAATATGCTCTTGCCGGTGACCACCTTTGATTAAAACGGCTTGAGCCCCCAGACGACGCAATTGCACAGCGGCAGCGATAACGTCTTCATGGGTTTTGAGTGTAATACCCAGTAACTTTTCGGCTTCAGGAATATTGGGGGTGAGCAGTGAGCTTGCAGCAATCAGGGTGTGGTAGGCGTGCAGTAGTTCTTCAGATCTGAAGTCGGTTCCTGAAGTGGAGGACAGTACAGGATCTACAATCACTGCCCCGGAGATGGCGTCTGCAAAAGCCGCGGTTTTCAAGACCTGATCGGCAGAGAAGAGTAAACCTACCTTAATCACCTCAATGGGAATGTCATCCTTGAGAGAGGCCAGTTGAGCCGTAAAACTCTCTGAAGAAGTGATTTGAGTATGTGACACGGCTTGAGAGTTCTGCGCCGTCAGGCCACTGATGACACTGACTCCGTGAGCGCCTAAATCCTGTACGACACGCAGGTCACATTGATGACCCGCATGTCCACTGCTGTCTGAGGCGGAAATGGCGCAGACAACAGGTTTGGCGATTGTCGGATTCTGTTGATCCATCATGATTGATGCCAGAAAGGCTGCCCCAAGGTTGGGGTGGAAGGACTGGCTGTTTGACTCTTATGGATCAGACCCGCCAGATAGGCTTCCCGTCCGGCTTCAATGGCTTTGGCAAAGGCGTGAGCCATGCGTACCGGGTCGTTGGCTTTGGCCACGGCGGTATTCAATAAAATGCCATCGTAACCCATCTCCATCGCCTCGGCGGCTTGTGACGGAGCGCCCAGGCCCGCATCGACAATCAGCGGGGTATTGGGGAGTCGTTCGCGCAGGGTGCGAAGGTTGTAACGGTTCATCAAACCCTGCCCGGTGCCAATGGGTGCGCCCCAAGGCATCAGCACTTCGCAGCCGACATCCAGCAGTTTTTGCCCCAGTACCAGATCGTCGGTGGTGTAAGGCAAGACTTTAAATCCGCGCTTCACCAGTTCCGACGCAGCTTCCACCAGCCCGAACGGGCAGGGCTGTAAGTTGTAATCATCCCCCACAACTTCCAGTTTGAGCCAGTCGGTGTTGAAAATTTCACGACTCATCTCTGCCAGGTTAATGGCTTCTTTTGGAGTTTTACAGCCAGCGGTATTGGGCAACAAGCGGCAGCCGGAATCGCGGATGTACTGCCAGAAAGTATCTCCGTCTTGCTGGCTGCTGTCCTGCTCTCCTGAGAGAGTATTGGGGTTTTGGCGGCGCAGCGACAGGGTGACCATGCTGGTGCTGGCAGCTTCAATGCTGTCACGCATGGATTGTGGCGAAGGGTAGAGCGCTGTTCCAAGAATAAAGCGGCTGCTTAAGGTTTCACCGTAGAGGGTGAAAGGCGTATCGACAAAAGTTGAAGTGGAAAGTGGCATCTTCAGCCTCCTCCTACCGGTTTTACAATATCAAGTTTGTCTCCCTCATGGAGCGTGACTTCACTGTATTGGCTGCGAGGGACAAATTCGCCATTGATGGCCGCTGCGGCCATCTGGTTGCACATTCCCCAGTGATCCAAAGCCTGACTCAGGCTCATGGGTTCAGGGAGGGTGTGGGATTCATTGTTCAGGCTCAGAGTTAACATAAGGCATGCTCTTTGGTCATTATCTGCCCGGTAAACGCAGCAGCTTCACTCTCGAGTATTTCATTGACGATGCTTTCGACCACTGTGGGGGCCAACAGATATCCGTGACGATAAAGTCCGTTGGCTCTAAGCAAACCTTCCTGCCGTTCAATGCGCGGAAGATTGTCCATCAATGATGGCCGGAGGTTGACATCGGTTGCTGTTATTCGCGCTTCGGCAAACGCTGGATTGAGTGCATAGAGCGCGCTGGACAGCTCCAGATTGGAACGCAGACTGATGGGAGAAAGGTCTTCAGACTCGATCTCTGTGGCTCCAATAATAAACTGATGATCGGGTTTGGGCACCACATAAAGTTTGTAGCGCGGGTGCATAAAGCGCACAGGGCGCTGTAACTGTACCTCACGGGTTTGTACCCAGAGAACTTCACCGCGAACGCCTCGAACATCCTTGATATCCGGTTTGGCTCCGACCCCACGACAATCGACCACCTCGTCAAACGTAAAACGCTGGCGTGCCGTTTGAATTGTGTGGGAACTGACTGCTTGCGCGGCTGTGTGCTCGTGTGTTTGCCCGCCCAGCGAATGAATGTCCGACAACAGCTGATCCAGCAGAGCATGGTTGTCGAGATAAGCTTCAGTGCGCAGATAGAGTGCGCGATGAAAATGACTGAGGTCACTTTCAGTTTCCGCAATCTGCTTTTGATCCAGCCATCGGTAGCTTTCGTCGCCCGCATCGCCGAGGTGATGATGCAGTTTGGCGGCAAACTGGGTGAGCTGAGACGCGTCCTGAGTATGGGCAACCACCAAAGAACCGCGTTCCGAATAGGTGATCGGTTGCCGCAGTTCCTGATTCCAGGCTGGCCAGAGTTTTAATCCAGCCATGCCCATGTCGTAAATAAGGCGCTCGCTGTCGACCACCTCCGATAGGGGCGAGATCATGGCAGCAGCCGTGCGCGCAGCACCCGGGCAAGTGCTCAAAGAGCCTGCCTCGAACAGTGTCACGTCACACCCAGCCAGCAGTAAACGCCAGCTGGTCAGGCGACCTAACAGGCCGCCGCCTACAATCCCTACCTTTTTCATGGGTTTCAACTCTCTACCTAGATTTAGACTTCCTTGTAGAGCTCGCTACCTTGCTCTTTAAATTGCTTGGACATGGCAGCCATGCCTTCAGCGGCTTCTTCGGTCACATCCGCCAGTTTGCCATCGGCGTCTAACTTCGCTGAGTAGTCACGCACTTCCTGAGTGATCTTCATGGAGCAGAACTTCGGGCCACACATGGAGCAGAAGTGAGCAACTTTGGCCGAATCTTTTGGCAGGGTTTCATCGTGGAATGCACGAGCCGTATCCGGGTCGAGGCTCAGATTGAACTGATCTTCCCAGCGGAATTCAAAGCGAGCTTTCGACAGGGCATTATCACGAATTTGGGCGCCGGGCATGCCTTTGGCGAGATCGCCCGCATGGGCTGCAATTTTGTAGGTAATGATGCCTTCTTTAACGTCTTCCCGGTTAGGCAGACCCAAGTGTTCTTTGGGGGTCACGTAACACAGCATGGCGCAGCCGAACCAGCCGATCATGGCAGCACCGATGCCGGAAGAGAAGTGGTCGTATCCCGGGCTGATGTCCACGGTGAGTGGCCCCAAGGTGTAGAACGGCGCTTCGTGACAATGCTTCAGCTGCTCGTCCATGTTTTCTTTCACCATGTGCATGGGAACGTGGCCAGGGCCTTCGATCATCACCTGTACATCGTGCTTCCAGGCAATCTGAGTCAACTCGCCCAGCGTGCGAAGTTCAGAGAACTGGGCTTCGTCGTTGGCGTCTTGTAAACAACCGGGACGCAAGCCGTCACCGAGAGAGAAAGACACGTCATACGCCTTCATGATTTCGCAGATGTCTTCAAAGTGCGTGTACAGGAAGCTTTCTTTATGGTGTGCCAGACACCACTTGGCCATGATGGAGCCACCACGGGAGACGATGCCCGTCAGACGTTTGGCGGTCATGGGCACGTAACGCAGCAGTACGCCAGCGTGAATGGTGAAGTAATCGACACCTTGTTCGGCCTGCTCGATCAGTGTGTCGCGGAAGATTTCCCAAGTCAGGTCTTCGGCAACACCATCAACTTTTTCCAGCGCTTGATAGATTGGTACCGTGCCGATGGGTACAGAAGCGTTGCGCAGAATCCACTCGCGGGTTTCGTGAATGTGCTTGCCGGTCGAAAGATCCATCACCGTATCGGCGCCCCAACGGGTGCCCCACACCAGTTTTTCCACTTCTTCTTCAATGGAAGAGGTGACGGCAGAGTTACCAATGTTACCGTTAATTTTGATGTGGAAATTACGGCCAATGATCATTGGCTCCAGCTCGGGGTGGTTGATGTTGGCTGGAATAATGGCGCGACCTTCGGCCACTTCTTTACGGACAAACTCAGGCGTGATCTCCTGAACAATATTGGCGCCCCAGGTTTGACCTGGATGTTGATGTGTGACGACATCGTCCTGATTCAGTTGCGCGCGGACAATGTTCTCGCGGATGGCGATGTATTCCATTTCCGGGGTGATAATGCCTTTGCGGGCATAGTGCATCTGGCTCACATTCTGACCAGCTTTGGCGATGCGGGGCTCGTGGGAGCCGTCGAAACGCAGGTTTTCCAGGGCAATATTTTGTTCGCGAATCTGGGTGTATTTGGAACTGGGGTTTTTCAGAATTTCGGTGTCATCGCGTTCCAGAATCCAGTTCTGACGCATCTTGGGAAGACCTTTGCGCACGTCAACATCGACATTGGGGTCGGTGTAGGGGCCGGACGTGTCGTAGATGCGGATGGGTGGGTTCACTTCCAGTGAGCCGTCGGACAGATGCGTGGGATCCAGTTCGATTTCACGCATAGGCACCTGAATATCAGGACGCGAACCTTCGATATAAATCTTTTTAGAAGCTGGGAAGGGGGCTGTGGTCAGCTCTTGAACCTTTGCGGTTTCGCTGAGTTTTGAGCCTGCAGGTTTGCTTTGAATTTGATCGTTATCAATGGTGGCGCTAGTCATGGCTGTGATTCCCCTGAGTGGATTCAATGATCGTCGGGGAGCTGCCTGAGTTTGGTGCCTGGAGAAACCAGGTTGTGCTTAGGGCGGGTCTGCAACCGAATAAACGGTATAAGTGCAGATGTTTAAGATTAAGCGATACAACTCAATACTTAATCGACGCCTAGCGGACGACTTGATTCCTACGCAGGTGCTAACCTGATCAGGTACAGCGGGTTTCTTTTGATCTCAGCCTGAAATGTTGAATCAACACTCCGGCACCCCGACAAGTGAGGAGCAGGTTAACGGGGAATGCAGGACTGTGCAAGAAGAGACTGATGGAATTGCCGTGTTTTGCTTGAAAATGTTCACGAGAGGACAAGTCTTGGTAACAGGCGCCAAGGCGATGGTGATACCCAAGTTAAGTTGGTAATCACGTTAAGGGTTTACCCAGGACGGACTCTAAGTACCGTAACGCTGCAATAGCAACGTTAACCTGTTTTCACAGGGGATCAACAAGTCAGATTCTTTCAGTGCCAACCAAAGCCACTCAATAAAGCGAACCACAATACGAAAGGCTTGCAGCGCCGATAAATGCTGCTCTTCGTTGCTGTCTTTCCAGTAGGTGCTCGACAACTGGGCAGTTTCATCTTCAGAGAGTGCGTAAAATTCAACAAGTGTTGCCAATTCAAAGTAGGGCGAGTTATTACAGGCATATTCCCAGTCCAGAAAAACAAAATCATTTTTCTGCCGCAATATGTTGTCCGGATTCAAGTCATTATGACAAAGGCACTGTTCGGAATGATGTTTTAATGTGTCGGTAAGATGTTGTCGGCAACGTTGAAATAAATCATGGGAAAGTGCATTGGGCGACAGTGCGTTGTGAATATTTCTCCAGTAGTGGTCACAGTGTTGCAGTAAATCAAAATTGGCAACATCTGAATCGGTTTGGATTTGATGTAACTGATGCAATGACTGACAAAGCGATTTCAGGTTCTCCAGTGGCAGCCAAGTGCTTCCCT